>NZ_JADNLF010000012.1:0-134491 GCF_015555825.1 Bacteroides clarus
GAGGGTATGAAAGGTACAATGGCCGACTATCAAATTGCATCGGTAGCAGAAACCGCCATCATGGATGTATATCCGTACAGTGCAGAGCCGAATGATAAGCCGGAAGTGTAATTTAAGCTATGAGTTATAAGTTATGAGTTATTATTGGGTACTCATGATTTATAGCTTATAAATCATAAAACAAGAGAACTGATGATTGCAGAAAATATAAAACAAGTACTGAGCGAACTGCCTGAAGGGGTGCGACTGGTAGCTGTTTCCAAATTTCACCCTAACGAAGCCATAGAAGAAGCCTATAGTGCAGGGCAACGTGTGTTCGGAGAAAGTAAGGTGCAAGAAATGACAGCCAAATATGAAAGCCTGCCCAAAGACATAGAATGGCATTTCATCGGACATCTGCAAACAAATAAAATCAAATATATCGTACCTTATGTAGCATTGATTCACGGAGTTGACTCCTACAAACTTCTCACCGAAATCAACAAGCAAGCAGCCAAGGCAGAACGAATGGTAAACTGCCTGCTCCAACTGCACATTGCACAAGAAGAAACTAAATTTGGTTTCAATTTCGACGAATGTCGGGAAATGCTTACGGGCGATGAGTGGAAAGAGCTTAAGAACATCCGGATATGCGGACTGATGGGCATGGCGACAAATACCGATAATGTCGAACAAATCAAAGCTGAGTTTTGTTCATTAAATAGCTTCTTCCAAGAAGTTAAGACCACATGGTTTTCCAATGCAGAGTGGTTTCGGGAGCTGTCTATGGGGATGTCACACGATTATCACGAGGCAATTGCCGCCGGCAGCACTTTGGTACGTGTAGGAAGTAAAATATTTGGAGAAAGAATATATTAATCACTAATAACTATTATCATGGCAACATTAGAAACTACTTTTGCAGGGTTAAAACTTAGAAACCCGATCATTATCAGCAGTTCCGGACTTACCGACAGCGCTGCTAAGAACCAGAAGCTTTATAAAGCCGGGGCAGGAGCTATTGTACTCAAGTCTCTTTTCGAGGAGCAAATCATGATGGAAGCCGACTGGCTTGGAGATCCCAATATGTATCCGGAAGGAAGCGATTATCTGGTGGGATATATACGCGAACACAAATTGGGTGAATATTTGAATTTAATCAAAGAGAGCAAGAAAGTCTGCGATATTCCTATCATCGCCAGTATCAACTGTTACCAGGATGCAGACTGGATTGAGTTTGCCAAGAAAATAGAAGAAGCCGGAGCAGATGCTTTGGAAATTAATATTCTTGCTTTGCAAACTGATATGCAATATGCTTACGGTTCCTTTGAACAGCGCCATATCGATATCTTGAGCCACATCAAGAAAACGGTCGATATTCCTGTCATCATGAAATTGGGAGACAATCTTACCAACCCTATTGCTCTCATCGACCAGCTTTATGCTAACGGTGCGGCCGCGGTAGTCATGTTCAACCGCTTCTACCAGCCGGATATCGATATTGAAAAGATGGCTCAAAGCGCCGGAAGCGTATTCAGCACAGATGCCGATTTATCTAAATCTTTACGTTGGATAGGTATCGCTTCTGCAGCAGTCGGTAAGCTGGACTATGCGGCATCTGGCGGCATACACGCTCCTGAAGGAGTAGTAAAAGCTATTCTGGCAGGCGCTTCGGCGGTAGAGATATGCAGTGTGCTGTATCAGAATTCCTATGCCATCATTGACGAATATGTTCGTTTCCTGAATTTATGGATGGACCGTAAAGGAATGGAGAATATCAACCAGTTCAAAGGCATGCTGAATGTAAGCGACTTGAATGGCGTAAATACATTCGAACGTACCCAATTCCTGAAATATTTCTCCTCACACAAGTAAGTGTGATACATACTAAAACGGATGATGCGTTTATGATAAACGCATCATCCGTTCTTTTATATCATAATCGTTGTCTGTTTCAGAGTTCACCGGTCCTACTCTTTCTTATCCAGAACCTCAAAGCAGGAATTCTTGCTGACAAACTCAGGAACAATATCTTTCATGGCCGCCACAATCTTCATCTGGTCATAAGTATAGCTGACCTCAATCAACTTCTGAATACGTTCCCGCACTTCATCATAATCATACTCGCGTACAGTGGCAATCATAATTTTTTCGTGATAAGTCGGTTTTGTCAGCTCCCGGACATTAAGCAGTTCCTCATACAACTTCTCGCCATGGCGTAACCCTGTAAATTCTATCTTGACATCAGTACGTCCGGAAAGACTGATCATACGCTTGGCGAGGTCTACAATCCGCACCGGTTTACCCATATCGAAGATATAAATCTCTCCCCCATGCCCCATACTACCGGCTTCGAGTACCAAACGGCAAGCTTCCGGAATGGTCATAAAGTAACGTATAATTTCCGGATGAGTCACCGTTACAGGCCCGCCACGCTGTATCTGATCGCGAAAACGGGGAATGACCGAACCGTTCGACCCCAAAACATTGCCGAAACGGGTAGTGATAAACTGCGTGAAATGTCCGCCTTCCGCCTGTAACTTTTTCGCCAGCGACTGAACGTAAATTTCACAGATACGTTTGGAACATCCCATTACATTGGTAGGATTCACCGCCTTGTCCGTAGAAATCATCACAAACTTCTCCGCGCCGTATTTCACCGCCAAATCAGCGACAGTACATGTACCGTAAACATTTACCTGAATAGATTCGGATACATTATCTTCCATCATCGGTACGTGCTTGTACGCCGCCGCATGAAAAATATACTGCGGCTTATACTGTCTGAATATTTCTTCCATACGAGTTGCATTGGAAATATCGGCGATGATGGTTTCGGCATCAATGTCCCGCCAACGGTCCTGCAGTTCCAAACGAATATCATGCAACGGAGTTTCCGCCTGGTCTACAAGAATCAGTTTATAAGGATTGAAAGAAGCCACCTGACGCATGATTTCACTACCGATAGAACCGGCGGCACCGGTAATCATCACCCGCTTGCCTTCCAGATGGGAAGCAACCTTATGAATATCAATCTCAATCGGATTGCGCTGCAACAAGTCCTCAATCTGGATTTCTTTCAGTTGGGTACGGTCCAGGAACTGCCCATTCCATTCACTCAGCGGCGGAGCCGTCATCAGTTTGATGTTGTGCGCCAATAAACGGTCTGCCATGTCGGAGCGCTTGAGCGCTTCCATCTTGGCGGGAGAAACGATAATGGTATGCACGTCACGGTCGTCCAGATTATCAATCAGGGCGTTGTCGTTGGGATATACCTTTACCCCCATCATCACCTTATTAATAAGTTCCGGCTCATCGGCAATGAAACCGCGCAAACGGTAATGGTTACGCAAATTAACGCGCAGCGCTTTTGCAATATTCACTCCGGCCTCTTTGGCTCCGTAAATAAACACATTGGCGCTGTGCGAACCGTCAAAGTTCAACGCTTCAAAGAATATCTTTACAACAATACGGGAACACGCCATCATGGCAAAACTGATGATATAAGACATGAACAATACCGTAGCAGGCGCTACATTAATGTCCATGCAACTTTTTGCCAGCACACTCGTTATCAGCAACAATGCGTAGGAAACCGTCAGCGATACGAATATGCGCATTATATCTACAAACGATGAAAAGCGAAGCACGTTAGAGTACGTACGAAACACTCTAAAGAATATCACATTGACGATTACCGTCCACACAATCGTTATGTCTATGGACGAAGATTCCGAGAACAGACTCCGGAAATCATATCGCAGCGCATAAGCCAACAGACTGGATACAACAATAATAAGCACATCAATCAATAGAACAGTCCATATCGGCAATACCTTTGCTGAAAGGTACCGATGAAAAAAGTTTCGCTTCATCACGTTTGACAGTTTTTGTTTTAGGCACCGCAAAGATACACTAATTTTTATCAAAGCGAAGAAGAAAATGATAAAATGTTACATCAAGTTACTTGCTAACTCGCTCAGCTGGCTACGCTCTCCTTTCACTAAATTGATATGGGCAAACAGGTTCTGATCTCTCATGCGGTCTATCATATAGACAAGTCCGTTGGACTGGCTGTCCAGATACGGCTGGTCAATCTGTTGGATGTCACCCGTGAATACCATCTTCGTCCCCTCTCCGGCACGTGTTATGATGGTTTTGATTTCATGAGGAGTAAGGTTCTGCGCCTCGTCAATGATACAATAAGTCTCGCTCAAGCTGCGTCCACGGATAAAGGCCAGGGCTTCAATAACCAGTTGGTCGCTTTTCTGCATATCTTCCAACCTTTTCACTTCGCTCGAATTAGATGCAAACTGATGCTTGATTACGTTCAAATTATCAAACAAAGGCTGCATATACGGAGCAACCTTTTCATTGGCGTCACCCGGCAGGAAACCAAGGTCTTTATTGGATAAGGCGACGATAGGACGCGCCAACAGGATTTGCTTATAATCCGTCAACTTGCCCAAAGCGGCAGCCAGCGCCAACAGCGTCTTACCGGTTCCGGCCTTACCCGTAAGGGCTACCAACTTGATATTCGGATCATTCAGCACTTCAAAAGCGAAGCTCTGCTCGGCGTTGCGCGGTTCTATACCGTAATTCTTCGTCTTGTTTACACGGCAGACAGAATGCGTAAAAGGATTATAGCGGGCAAGCACACTGCTACGGTCGCTTTTCAGTACAAAGCATTCATTGGGATGGATGACATCCTTAAAGTCGAACTCACTGATATCCAGCCCCTCTTTGGATGAATAGATACGGTCTATCAAAGTAGGGTCGACCCCCTCGAACACTTCATTCGATTTTTCAAATATATCCACATTGATTACCTTGTCATTGATATAATCCTCGCACAGCAGTCCGATGGAGCGCGCTTTCATACGAAGGTTGACGTCTTTGGTGACAAGAATGGATTTCATTTTCGGCTTTTTCTCCGTCAGCCAGTCAACGACGGACAATATCTGATGATCGGGAATGCGTTCAGGGAAAGAGTCGCGCACGCGGGACGAATCTACCGAACCGGCCACTACGAACAAACGTCCCAGCCCCTCTCCCAGCGGAGCACCTTTGGTAAAGAGGTTATCGTCGGTAATCAAGTCGAGTTCCCGGACAAACTCACGGGCATTGAAATTTATCTGCTCGTTGCCTTTCTTGAATTTATCGAGTTCTTCAAGCACTACAATGGGAAGATAAATGTCGTTCTCTTGAAAGTTCTTCAAACAGTTATAATCGTGAAGGATAACATTGGTATCAATCACAAAGTTTTTCTTAGCTCCCATACTCTTTAGATTTAAATTGTTTATACCTCATACCGACATATAAAATAAAGCAAGCATACGCACTTAAATAAAATTGCCTTATCTTTGCCGTTCCTAAAGATAACACTTTAATAGGGAGAAAGGATTGCTTTCCCGTTAATTTTTATAAAAGATGGACTATCAGAACACTTTAACTTACTTATATAACAGTGTGCCCATGTTCCAGCAAGTGGGTGGCTCGGCATACAAAGAAGGGCTGGAAAACACACGTATACTGGACGAACATTTCGGACATCCCCACCGCTCGTTCCGCACCATCCATGTGGCGGGAACCAACGGCAAAGGCTCCTGTTCGCACACGCTGGCCGCCATATTGCAGGAAGCCGGGTATCGTGTGGGACTTTACACTTCCCCCCACTTGGTGGACTTCCGCGAACGTATCCGTATAAACGGACAGCCTATACCGGAAGAGTATGTAGTACGTTTCGTAGAAAAAGAGCGTGACTTTTTCGAGCCTCTGCACCCTTCTTTCTTCGAGCTGACCACCGCCATGGCTTTCCGTTATTTTGCCGATGAAAAAGTGGATGCAGCCGTCATTGAAGTCGGGCTGGGCGGCAGGCTGGACTGCACAAACATCATTCATCCGGATTTGTGCCTTATCACCAACATAAGTTTCGACCACACCCAGTTTTTAGGCGACACGCTGGCAAAGATAGCCGGAGAAAAGGCAGGCATCATCAAGGCAGGCATCCCCGTCGTCATCGGAGAAACCACTCCCGAAACCAAACCTGTGTTCCTGCAAAAAGCGGAGGAAGAAAAAGCTCCGGTCATATTCGCGGAAGATACGATGATACAAGATTATCCCGGGATGAAAACAGAATTGCAAGGGCTCTATCAGATAAAGAACACGCGTACCATTCTCACCGCCTTACCGCTGCTGCAAGAAGCCGGCTACCGGATAGACGAACAAAGCATACGCAGCGGTTTCGCCCATGTCTGCGAACTGACGGGATTAATGGGACGCTGGCAAAAGCTGCAGGACACCCCCACCCTGATATGCGACACCGGACACAACGTAGGCGGCATCAGCTACATTGTAGAACAATTGAAGCAGCAGACCTGCCGCCAGCTGCATATTGTAATAGGTATGGTAAATGACAAGGATATCAGCGGCGTACTCGCCCTGCTTCCCAAAGACGCCGCCTACTATTTCACCAAGGCCTGCGTAAAGCGCGCCCTACCCGAAGAAGAGCTGCGCGCGCGCGCCGCACAAGCCGGCCTGCGGGGAAGCTGCTATCCGGATGTCCCTGCCGCTGTAACCGCAGCGCAAGAAAAAAGCCACCCGGAAGACTTTATCTTCGTAGGTGGCAGCAGCTTTATTGTAGCGGACTTGTTAGCGAACCGCGATGCACTCGATCTCCACTAAAGCGTCTTTCGGAAGCGCCTTTACGGCAACTGCCGAACGGGCGGGGAAATCTCCGTCAAAGTAAGTGGCGTACACCTTGTTCATATCGGCAAACAAAGACATATCCGCCAGAAAAACGGTAGTCTTTACAATATTCGCCATGCTCAATCCTGCTTCTTCCAAAATGTGCTTTACATTCTCCAGCGATTGGCGTGCCTGAGCCTCTGCGCCCTCTGCCATCACTCCGGTAGCAGCGTCGATGGGTAACTGACCTGATACAAACACCATTCCGTTCGCTTCAATAGCTTGACTGTATGGGCCTATTGCGCCCGGAGCCTTTTGGCTGCAAATTACTTTCTTCATAATTTTCTTATTCTTTTTATCTGTTCATTATCAAGTATATCGTATCTTTCTTTACAATATTCTCAAAAAAAATCAATAAGTCCATGCAGTATTCCTAAAAGCCGTGCATTTACTATACGAATATACGAAAGAAATTTCACTCATAACCTGTTAATACCTAGACTTAACTTTTATTTTAGCATGGGGAAGTTTCCCAAACAAAGGCTCTGCTTGTGAAAGCGGAGCCTTTATCGTTAGTATATCACTTATTTGCAATGCTTTTTAATCAGTTCATCCACATTCGGATCTCCCAATTCCTTCGCTTTGGCAAAACTTTGGCACGCTTCCTGATTTTTCTTCATCTGCAGCTGCGCGATTCCCATCAGACGATAGGCTTCCGCATATTTAGGGTCGATTTCCAAAGCGGCCTGCAGCACCTTCAGCGCTTCCTCATTACGTCCCACACGAATATTGACAACGGCAAGTTCCGCACGGTAAGTCAAATCTTTCGGACTTAATTCGATAGCCTTTTCCATATCATTCAGCGCACGCTGGAACTGCTTGGCTTTCAAGGCGGCCTGCTCACGATAGTAATAGAATACATCATTCACCTTGCCGTTTACCGTCTTGTAATACGCGTCATAGTCGAGCATCGCGGCGCGCGCCTGATTCGCATTCATACGGGCTTGGGCACGTTCCAACAGATAAGGGGCGGCTTCTTCCGTATACGGCTCGCTGAAGCGTGCCATACAACTATCCATAAGCGCCACTACTTCTTCCGCAGGCGCTTTCATCAGTTCTTTGGTCTTGGCTGCGCTGAAGAAAGTGGCCGCCGACGCCAGATTGGACTGATTCACCTTTTCATAGCAAGCCAAAGCAGCCGGATAATCTTGTTTCGCAAACAAAATATCTCCTTCGGTCTGTACGTACACCGGAAGTTCCTGAACGGCAATCGCCTTTCTTATTTCATCCGCAGCCTTGTCGTACGACCAGTCCTTGTAAGGTTTCTCCGGATTGCCCAACATATAATTGTATATCAGCTTGGCACGATTGTAATATACATCGTCCTTCTTCTGAGTTACGCTCAGGGCCTTATCCATATCGGCCACCACCTTATCCATCGAGGCGTCATCTTTTGACTGATACAACCGGTTGGTAGCACGACGCAAATAACCGTCCGCGCTATTCGGATATTCGGCGACGAAGTCATCCAGCAGTTCGGCGTACTTCTCCGGGGTAACCTGTGAAGAAGCCATGAAGAGGAACACCAACGCCTGTTCTTCCGTATCGGGCAATGCCTTCTTGATGCCGATATTCTTTAAAGTCATATCGCTGAAAGAGAACGCCGAAACATTCTGGTCTATGGCAAACTTAGCATCTACCGCATAACAGATTGTTGCGGTGTCGGCGCCGGATGATTTCTGCGCAAGGGCAAAGACCTGTCCTTCCTCGGTCATTACGGGACAACTCACCATCTTATCTTTCAGACGCAGGTTGAGCGTATAGTAATAATACTTTTCGGAGAACTTATCCGCCGCTTTCACTTGTCCGGCGGTATAAGAACGGTCTTTTTGCGTGGAATAAGGCAGGATATATACATTGGCGCCCACTGCCGGAGCCGTGGTTGCCGGGTCCAATGCAGGAACTTTCTTGGTTGATATGCCTACACGAAACTTAATGACATCGTACATATCATTTGCGCCCAAAATAGAAACTACCGGCATCTGTACGCCTTCCGAGTTCATCACTACCGCCCGTTGCGCTCCCTTGAACAGAGAGTAATCGGACAAGGCAACGCCGTCTTCCGTTACGAAGAACCCGTTTCCGGTATTCAGAATCTTGTCATTCTCACCATAAGTGACCACCGAGAATACGGCACGCTTAGCTTTCTCCACCCATTTGGGGGCTTGCGCTACACTCCACTGAGCCAGAAGGCACAGAGTGAAAAGCAGGAAAATCTTCTTTTTCATATTTAGTTGGTTCTTTGTTTCACAGCTTCATAAATCAGAATACCCGCCGCAACAGATACGTTAAGAGATTCAATCGTACCCAGCATCGGAATCTTTACCCATTCGTCGCATAATGCAAGGTTGTCGTAAGAGACGCCTTTATCCTCAGCGCCCATGATGATACACATAGGGCCGGTATAATCGGCTTTTGTGTAGTCGTAATCACCTTTTTCCGTGGCAGCCACAATATGGAAGCCGCTGTTTTTAAGGTACTGCAAGGTATCTTTCAAGTTCTGCTCGCGGCATACGGGCAAGGTATGCAACGCTCCCGCCGAAGTCTTCACCGCATCGGCATTCACCGTCACGCTGTTCTTGGCGGGGATAATAACGGCATCTACCGCCGCGCACTCGCAAGTACGGGCTATCGCTCCGAAATTACGCACATCCGTTATGCCGTCCAGCATGACAAACAACGGGTTCTTTCCCTCTTCAAACAGAAACGGCACAAGATCTTCCGTTTTCTGGTAGGTCACGGCGGAAACAAACGCTATCACACCCTGATGGTTCTTGCGTGTAAAACGGTTGATACGTTCCACCGGCACACGTTGCACGGGAATCAAAGTTCCCTTCAAAGCGGCAAACAACTCTTTGGACAAGTCGCTCTGAATATCTTTCTTCACCAATATCTTGTCTATGTCCTTACCTGCCTGAATAGCTTCTATTACGGCGCGAACGCCGAAAATCATTTCACTTTTATCTGTCATTGTATCTTAATTGTTTTTTGTCTTACTTCAGTCTGCCGGAGCTTTACGCTACGGCTGTAAACCTCTACTTTACAAGCGCAGAATTACGGCACCCGTCAGACGATGCCCAATAACGCCTTTGCATTGTTCAGCGCAGCTTCTGTCAAGGTGGCGCCACTCAACATATGCGCTATCTCCTCTACCCGTTCTTCGTCCGTCAGGCGGCGGATATGGCTGTTGGTTTCCGTCTCATTATCCTGCTTGTACACCTTATAATGGGCACGTCCGCGGGCGGCAATCTGCGGCAGGTGGGTAATGCTGATAACCTGGCGGTCGCTATCCCCCATTTCCTGCATAATGTCCGCCATACGGTCGGCTATCTCACCGGAAACTCCGGTATCTATTTCATCGAATACGATAGTGGGCAGCTTCACCGCTCCGGCTATCATCGCCTTGACAGACAGCATGACACGGGCAATCTCACCGCCCGAAGCTACCGAAGATATATTCTGCAACGCCCCGTTCTTATTGGCGGAGAAAAGGAAACCCACCGTATCCGCGCCATGCGCACCCGGCTCCTTACGCGTACCTATCTCTACCCGGAAACGAACATTAGGCATTCCTAACGGTATCAAACGGGCTGCCATTTGTTTCTCGACCTCGCGGGCTGCGGCAGTACGCAATTCGGTCAGTACCTCGGCCTGCTTTTTCACCTTATTATATAAGGCTTCGCTACGGGACCTCAGTTCTTCAATCTGTTCATCCGATGAAGTGATGTTGGAGAGTTTCGCTGCATAATCGTCCGCCAAAGCCAGCAGTTCGTCCACCGTAGAGACTCGATGTTTCTGCTGGAGAGTATAAATCAGGTTCAAACGGTCGTTCACTTCTTCCAGCCGGGCGGGATTAAATTCAACCTCTTCTTCCTTTCCTGAAATCTCCTGGGAAATATCTTTCAATTCGATATAGCTGCTTTCCAGACGCTCGGCAAGTTCCCCGGCCGAAGGATATACTTTCTGCAGCCCCGACATTGTGTTCAAACACTCTTTCAACGCGGAGAGCAGACCGCCTTCATCGGAGTTCATCACCTGACCGGCACGAAACAGTCCGGCTTTTATCTCTTCCGCATGGCTCAGCGTATCGGCTTCCTGCTCCAGTTCTTCCTGCTCTCCGGCAGTCAGGTGAGCGTCTTCCAACTGCTCCAACTGAAAACGGATATAGTCTTCATCAGCCTTATTCTGCCCGGCAAGAGCGATAAGGTTCTCTAAATCCCGCTGCGCTTGCTTCCATTCCCGATGAAGGGACTGATAGGCGGCCAGTTCTTCTTCATCATGCGCCAATATATCCAACACATTCAGCTGGAAACCCTCTTTGTTCAGCAATAAGTTCTGATGCTGCGAGTGCACGTCAATCAATTGCTCACCAAGCTCTTTCATCTGTACCAATGAAGCCGGCGTATCATTGATGAATGCGCGGCTCTTGCCCGAAGCATAGACCTCACGGCGCAGAATGCACTCATCTTCGTATTCCAGTTCGTTTTCCTCAAAGAAAGGCTGCATGCCGTAGCCCGCAATCTCAAAACGGGCTTCAATCACACATTTCGCGGCGCCTCGCCTGATAGACTTCACATCGGCGCGCTGCCCCAGCAACAGACCGATAGCTCCCAGTATAATGGACTTTCCGGCGCCTGTCTCACCGGTAATCACCGAGAAACCGCTACCGAAGTCTATATCAAGTTTCTCGATAAGCGCATAATTCTGTATGTATAGAGAACGCAACATTTTATAAAATTGAGAATTGAGAGTTGATAATCGAAAATAGCATTAATGTTTCATCACTTCCACCAGATGGTCGATAATGTCCGCAGCCACCTCGGCTTTGGACTTCAACGGATAATCCTTTTTACCATTCCGGTCTATAATACTGATTTTATTGGTATCGTAACGGAATCCGGCGCCTTTGTCATTCAACGAATTGAGCACGATAAAGTCCAGATTCTTACGATTCAGCTTATCTTCCGCATTCTGTCGTTCGTCATTGGTTTCGAGGGCAAACCCTACCAGCACTTTGCCGGGATATTGCTTCTTCATCTCTCCCAAACGGGCGGCAATATCCTGCGTAGGCTTCAAATCCAACGACATATCCCCGGTCTTTTCCCGCTTAATCTTCTTATCGGCCACCTGCTCCGGCGTATAGTCGGCTACGGCGGCGGCCATAATAACGGCATCCGCATTGTAAAACAAAGAAGTGGCCGCCTCGAACATCTGTCCGGCAGACTCGACATTGAAATGTTGATGCATAGGATAATGCGTACGGAGCTGCACAGGTCCCGAAACCAGAATCACAGCCGCTCCTCTTGCCGCACATTCATCGGCAAGCGCAAAACCCATCTTACCCGACGAATAATTGCCGATGAAACGCACCGGGTCTATTTTTTCATACGTAGGTCCGGTAGTTATCATAATTTTCTTTCCGGCCAGGTCACCGTCTTTGGCTGCAAAAAACTCTTCCAAATGACGGATGATAACGTCCGGTTCTTCCATTCTTCCTTTGCCCACCAAATGGCTCGCCAGCTCGCCCGTGCCCGGTTCTATGATATGATTGCCATACGAGCGCAGCGTCTCCAGGTTCTTTTGGGTGGACGGATGAGCATACATATCCAAATCCATCGCCGGAGCCACAAACACAGGAGCTTTCGCAGACAGATAAGTAGTTATCAGCATATTGTCGGCAACGCCATTCGCCATTTTGCCGATAGTGGAAGCCGTGGCCGGAGCTATCAGCATGGCATCCGCCCACAAGCCCAAATCCACGTGACTGTTCCATGTCCCGTCACGTTGCGCAAAAAACTCACTGATGACAGGCTTTCCGGTGAGGGCGGATAAAGTAATGGGAGTTATGAATTCTTTTCCCGCAGGGGTTATAACGACCTGCACTTCCGCACCCTGTTTTATAAGTCCGCGGATGATATGGCAGGCTTTATAAGCGGCAATACTGCCTGTAATGCCGAGTACTATTTTCTTTCCTTTCAGTGGATTTGCCATGAAATCAAAATACTAATTACAAATATCACTTCTGAGTAATCTCACGCAGGCGGATTTTAGTCAGCATGGCTTTGGTATTCAGCGTAAAATCACTGTTCAGTATCCAGCTGTAATATCCCGGATCACGCTTCAGCACATCGGCTACCGACATGCCTTTGTACTTACCGAAATTAAACACTTCCACACCTTTATCATCGTAAACCATGCGTCCCGCAAAGTCCACATTCTTGTTGAAACTGGAATAATCCGACAGGAAAGTCACATCGTTCTGCAAGTCCGGATAGCGGTCCAGTTGCGACATCAGCACCTCATAGGTAGCGCGAGTGTCCGCTTCCGCCGTATGGGCGTCTTCCAGATTCTTGCCGCAATAGAACTTATAGGCGGCGGACAGCGTGCGCTGTTCCATTTTATGGAAGATAACCTGCACATCCACAAACTTGCGGCGGCTCATGTCGATATCCACATCCGCACGCAGGAATTCTTCCGCCAGAACGGGAATATCGAAACGGTTGGAATTGAAACCGGCAAGGTCGCAGCCTTCAATATCATTGGCGATACCGCGCGCCACTTCCTTAAACGTGGGACAGTCCGCTACATCTTCATCATAAATGCCATGAACGGCGGAAGCTTCCGCCGGAATATGCATTTCGGGATTGATACGCATGGTTTTGGTTTCCTCGTTCCCGTTGGGATATACTTTGAGATAACAGATTTCTACTATTCGGTCTGAGTTAATGTTTGTACCGGTGGTCTCCAAATCAAAAAAGACAATCGGATTTTTAAGATTCAGTTTCATGAAGTTTCGTATTTATTTATCTTTTAGGCACGGATTACACGGAGTGACACGGTTTTTTTATAAACCTGAACCGTGAAATCCGCGTAATCCGTGCCTAAACAAAAAATGACAGGTTACTATCTCATTAGTCATTCAGCATCATCGGCATCAGCAGCATCAGCAGGTCTTCGTTTTCTTCCTGCTCTACCGGAACGATAACGCCGGCGCGTGAAGGATCGGCCAATTCGATAACCACTTCATCCGCTGAAATATTATTCAGTATATCTATGAGGAAAGTAGATTTGAAGCCGATGCTCATCGGATTGCCCGTATACTGGCAGGTCTGTGTTTCTTCCGCCGAAGTGGAGAAGTCGATGTCCTGCGCCGAAATCACAATCCGGTTTTCCTGCATGCGCAGCTTGATAAGGCTGCTGGCCTGTGACGAGAAGATGGACACGCGGCGCAACGCGCCTATCAGTTGCTGGCGGTCTACCGTTACCTTATACGGGTTGTTCTGCGGAATTACAGAGTTATAGTTCGGATAGCGTCCTTCAATCAGACGGCATACCATGCGATAACTTTCCAGCGTAACCACAGCGTTACGTTCATCAAACTCAATGGTTACCATGCCCTGTTCTTTCGGCAACAGGTTCTTCATCAGGTTGGCGGGTTTCTTGGGCAGGATGAAAGCGGCGCGTTCATTGCCTTTGGCGGCCAGCGTCTTGCAGCGTACCAGCTTATGGCCGTCGGAAGCCACCATGGTGATGTCTTCGGTGGTAATATCGAAATAGATACCGTTCATCACGGGACGAAGCTCGTCATCGGCGGTTGCAAATACCGCGCGGTTGATACCGCCCAGCAACACCTGCGCATCCATTTCCACACGTACGGCGTTGTCACCCAGCATGGCCGATTGCGGGAATTCGTCCGCGTTCTGTCCCATCAGGCTGTATTTACCGTTTTGATACTGTACTGTAATCTCCAAAGAATTTGTGTTGATGTCAAATGTCAGCGGTTGTTCGGGAATTTCCTTCAAAGCATCCAACAGAGTTTTGGCGGTTACGGCAAAACGTCCGTCGGTATCACTTTCGTTCACTTCGACTGTAGTAACCATCGTTGTTTCGCTGTCGGAAACGGTTACAGACAAGGTTCCATCTTGTAGTTCAAAGAGGAAACAATCCAAAATAGGCAGCGCATTCTTCGAATTAATCACGCGGCTGATAGCCTGCAAATGGCTGGAGAGCGCAGTACTCGAAACGATAAATTTCATATATTCTGTATATTTAAGTTTTAATTTCAGCTAACTTGTTAACTAACGGACAAAGTTAAAAAAAGAATTCCCTACGACAAAGAAATAGTAAGAAAAAACAGCCGTTTATTCGTCGCATATTCCTAAAAAATTGTAACTTCGCCGCATCATTTAAAAAGAGAACAATGGAATTTACAGGAAAAATTATCGCTATACTCCAGCCCAGAGGCGGAGTTTCCAAAACAGGTAACGAGTGGAAGGCACAAGAATACGTAATCGAAGACCACGGACAATATCCCCGTAAGATGTGTTTCGACGTATTCGGAGCAGATAAAATAGAACAGTTCAACATCCAGATGGGTGAAGAGCTGACGGTTTCTTTCGATGTCGATGCACGTCAGTGGCAAGACCGCTGGTTCAACAGTATCCGCGCATGGAAAGTAGAACGCGTCAGCGCAGCCGCACCGGGCGCGCCGGTTCCGCCGCCGGCTCCTTCCGCAGCACCGGAATTCTTGTCCGGAGACGCTAAAGACGATTTACCTTTCTAAATTGAGAATTGAGAATTAAAAATTGAGAAATAAGAAAGACCATGTATGTACCTGCGGGCATATACATGGTCTTTTTTTTATCGGAAGAACCGACTATTCTCCCTATTTCTCAATTTTTAATTCTCAATTCTCAATTTCCCCAATTTCCCCAATTTCCCCTTTATACAGTAAGACGAGGTTTGGGTACACTATTCCGTCCGTACAAGTAAACTGTATGCCGATTACGAAGTGACGGAAGAACTTGGCCTGACGGAAGAAGAAGTTCGGTATCAGGCGCACATAAGTTTCCGGCTGGAGCATCATCTCTTCCATATCCACCATCATGGCAAAGTTATAATACGGGGAAAGACTGCCTACCCCTTCTTCATACACCGAAGTTCCGCCCAGCACATCCTTATTCTCGACGGCGTCTATATAGGCGGAAAGGCTCTGCGCATCGGGCGCCAGCAACAAGGCTCCCTTATAAAAACAGGCGTAGGTGTGAAGCGCGGATTCCGTAATGCCGGTCAGTTGCGTCAGCATAGTATTCCGGGGCAACATGTACTGCCGGTATTTCCTCGCCTGCGGATATTGCCTGTAATCGGGAGAGGTCCGCGGCACTGCCGGGGCGTCCTCTTCTTTCGGAGTAACATATAGCAGATGTTGCAGATAACGTTCCGCCTGCGCTTCATCTTTCACGGCAACACTCATTACGGCGCAAGGACGACGGTCGGTTGTGTCTTTGGATTGAAACAGGCAGGACATGATGCTCTCTCCCGCATGCTCTTTCATAAAATCCATCCACTCTTCATCCCGCTTCTTGATATAATCGGAATAAGTAGCTTTGGCATATTCCTGCCGCGAAGTAAAGCCGAACATGGCTTCCAAATCCGAAATAGCCCACTGGTCGTAAAAGAAAGTAGAGGCCGGAAGCCGCTCTCCCGAAAACCCCTTTATCGGCATCTGTCTGCGAAGCGCGTTGATAAACGTCCGGGTAGTATCCGAACCGTGACTGATACCGGAACAATACACGGCTTCCTCATTGAACTTCATATCAAACTCCGCCCAGCTTCCCAAGCGTGTCTGCGAACGGATGCCGTCCGTATCCTTTCCCATGCCTACCTCTTTCATGCGCACGTACACCGTTGCCGCCACATTATTGCGTTTGCCGGCATACATGGTACGGAAAGAAGGCATATCCATCAGCGATTGCCTGGAACGGCGGGCATCGATGACCTGCTCTATCAAACGCTTCTGAAAGCTGACCGCCAGAAAATCCGGCGTGAAATAGACCGCAAGGAAACGTCCGTCCGCCATGGGATAGATACGTATTTCCTCGCCGTTATAATCGAAGTATTTAGAGGGGAAAGTACTGGAGCAGTACTTACGCACAAAAGATTCCACCAATTCGTAATCTCCCGACCCCAGGCTGCAATACAACACCTGATTCAAAGGAGTATCCGGCTCGTGAAAACTGATAAGCATCTTGTTCATCTGCCTGCTCAACCCGTGCGGGGTGTCGCCTACCAGCGTATTGAGATACTTTTTCAAGTAGGCGAAAAGCTCCGAAACATATAAGAAGTGGTCATCCTTACTGCAATGCAACCCGTTGATGTCTTCCATCAAGTCCGCCACGCGGTCTGTCTCAAGTACAGCCGTAGCATCTTGCGGAACCAAGGTAAAGAGATTAAAATCCTGCCGGTTTTCCACCGCGTTCATGCGCAGGAACGAGTATGCGCCGAAGCCCGTACATAGCAGCACTATGGACACAATAACGGCTATTCGTATAAGTACTCGAAGCTTCATGGCATTTATTCATCAACTGTTGGCAAAAATAAACATTTCTACTAATAAAACAAAACAAATGTTTTAAAAAGTTTAGAAATCTATTTCCATCCCGTCATAAGCAAAATGCACATGGGGCGGCAGTTGGCTGTCTATTTCGGCATGCAGTCCTGCGTGATGGCTCATGTGGATGAAATAAGTTTCCTTCGCGCCAATACGTTCCGCAGCCGCCAACGCTTCCGATATGCTCTGATGCGTAGGATGCGGTTGCGGCCGCAAAGCGTTTATTACCAAAACGTCCAGCCCCTGCAATTGTTCATACGAGGCGTCCGGCATCGTAAGCATATCCGTTACATATCCCAAACGTCCGCCGATACGGTAGCCCAGAATGGGTAAACGCCCGTGCATCACGGCCACCGGCAGTATTTCCGTTCCCCGTACAGAGAAAGGCTTGCCCGCTTCCACTTCCCGCAAATAGATGCGCGGTACGCCCGGATACTTCTTATCCACAAAGCAGTAAGGCATCCGCACCCTCAGATGAGCGGCTGTGTAAGCATCCGAATAGATAGGTATCTCCGAAAAACGGCAGAAAGGACGCAAATCGTCCAATCCGCCCACATGGTCGTAATGCTCGTGGGTTATCAGTACGCCGTCTATCCGCTCGTAAACGGCAGCGCGCAACATCTGCGTCCTGAAGTCGGGGCCGCAGTCTATCAATATCGTCGCGTCGTCCGTATGCAGCAGAGCCGACGCGCGCAAGCGGTTATCCCGCAAATCGGCAGAGGTGCAGACAGGGCACGTGCAACCTATTTCCGGCACTCCGGTAGATGTTCCGCTTCCTAATATGGTCAGTTTCATAACAGTAATAAGTAAATGGCGGTTAATCACTCTATAAAGTTTACTTCCGGATGAATCTCCACCCCGAACTTCTCCTTTACAGAAGCTCTGACGGCATCCGACAGGGCAACCACGTCTTTTCCGGTCGCACCGCCCAGATTCACAAGCACCAGAGCCTGCTTGTCGTGTACGGCGGCAGGTCCTAAAGCCTTGCCTTTCCAGCCGCACCGGTCTATCATCCACCCGGCGGGAATCTTCACCCGCTCGGCGTCCACCTCGTAATGGGGCATGGCGGGATATCTGTCCAGCAACGCTTCAAATTGCGCACGGGGCACGATGGGGTTCATAAAGAAACTTCCGGCATTGCCCAGCACTTTCGGGTCGGGCAGCTTGCTTTCGCGGATAGCTATAATCACACGGCGCAAAACAGCTAAATTCACCGACGGATACTTGGCAAGTTCCTGACGAATCGTACCGTAATCCAGTGTGTAACGCTCCTTCTTGCTCAGTACGAAATTCACGTAAGTCACAAAGACCGACTTCATTTCAGGCTTTTTGAAAAGGCTTTTCCGGTAAGCGTACTCACATTCGTCTTTTTGGTAAACACGCTTCTCGCCGCGAATGTTTATCGTCTCCACAGACGCGATGATGTCTTTCACCTCTACGCCGTAAGCGCCGATATTCTGTACGGCGCCCGCACCCACCTCACCGGGTATCAGCGACAGGTTCTCCGCGCCATACCAGCCCCGCTCTACGCAGTAAGCCGCGAAATCGTCCCATATCACGCCCGCGCCCACACGCACCCGCACCCGCTCATCATCTTCCGCGGTCACTTCCACTCCGCCGATGCGCGAGTGCAGCACCATGCCGTCATAATCTTTCACAAACAACAGGTTACTGCCGCATCCTATATGCAAAAAAGGAGAAGTGACGCGCCCTTCGGCTATCCATTTCTCCAGTTCCTCTACCGAGTGATATTCCGCATACACGGCGGCTTTCACATCGAATCCGAATGTATTGGGTATTCTCATAAATCTCAAATGCTCGTATCTTCGTATTTATACATTTTCCACTCGCCGCCCCGTCTCCGGAAATAGAAAACGTTGGAATATCCGTTGCCGATGCCGTTCACTTTCAGAATTTTCGTATTCGAATTGTCCTCGTTCTTCTGTCCGTAGTTGATGTTGGACAACTTGTCTACGGGCAGCGGCGGACGGAAAGCATACCACTGGTTCACATCGAGGGTGGTCTCCAATATGGCAAACTCATCGTCGGGGTCGATGGTGACAAACTGCAACGGGTCGGCGATATGCTTGCTCTGGTACAGGCTGTCCGTCACAAAACGGGTATAGAAATCCACAAAATTCTCACCTTCACCTTCCTCGATATGGCGCAGATTTATGGCTTCAAGCATCCACATGCCTTCCTTGCGTTCAAAGTAATATTTCTTCACCATGCGCGTTTTCAGGTAAATCCATTCCACCTGTACGGATTTCAATGCGGTGTCGCCCACCATATCCATGTCGCTCTCACGGTCGAAAAGCAACGTGTAATAGTTCTGCTTCGTAAACAGGTAGTCGTGCTTCCAGAAACGCTCTTCTATTTTTGAAGGGGTATCCCGGTTGTAATAAGGCAAAGGAAACACCGTCCTCTCCCGCTGCAAAGCTTCGTCCGAGGCATAGTTGAAGATAAAATCATCAAACAGTTCGTCCGCTTCCAACGGCTTAGGTTCTTCCTTCACTTCCGCCTGTTGCAGCGTATCGGCCTTATGACCGGCCGAATCCACCATTTCGGTAATGGTAGCAAAGGGATCCATTTGCGTCTTCCTGTTCCCGCATGAGAACAGAAAGACGAGTATAAAAAATCCCGTTAGTAATCGTTTCATTCTTTACTGACCCTCTACGGTCATTTATTTAATTTCGCTCTTAATTTTTCAAGCATATCCACAGTCATGGACTCCAGGTCGAATTGCGGCATCCAGTCCCATTCCTCGCGGGCGCAGGAGTCGTCCAGAGAGTCGGGCCAACTGTCGGCGATGGCCTGCTTCAAAGGGTCTACCTCGTAGGTCATTTCAAAGTCGGGCACATGCTTCTTGATAGCGGCGTAAATCATTTCCGGGTCGAAGCTCATGGAAGCGATGTTGAACGCATTCCGGTGTTTCAGGCGCGCCGGAGCGGCTTCCATCAGCGAGATAGCCGCATTGATGGCATCGGGCATATACATCATGTCCATAAATGTACCCGCCTTTACGGGACATACGAACTTCTCGCCTTTCACGGCCGAGTAGAAGATGTCTACCGCATAATCCGTCGTACCGCCACCCGGGGGCGTCACGTTGGAGATGATGCCGGGGAAGCGTACCGCACGGGTATCCACCCCGTATTTCGTATAATAATAATCGCTTAACAATTCTGTCGTCACTTTTGTTACGCCGTACATGGTGCGCGGGCGCTGAATAGTGTCTTGCGGCGTCTTTACGTGGGGAGTGTTTTCTCCGAACGAACCGATGGAGCTCGGCGTAAATACGGCGCAACCATACTCACGCGCCACTTCCAGCACGTTCCACAACCCGTCTATACCTATTTTCCATGCCATGGCCGGACGGCTTTCGGCAACTACCGACAGCAAGGCTGCCAGATTATAAATTGTATCGATCTTGAATTGTCGCGCCACAACTTCAATGGACTGGCGGTCTGTCACATCGGCTATGGCCGAGGGACCCGAGGCTTTTAATTCACCCTGCGGCATAGCGCTCGGAATATATCCGGCTACAACATGGTCATCACCATAGCGCTTGCGCAACTCTAATGTCAACTCCGAGCCAATCTGTCCTGTGGCTCCGATTACCAAAATATTTTTCATACAACTTATTTATAAGGTATTCTTTCATTACCGAGGCGCAAATATACGCACTTTTTTTTCATTTTTCTATCAAAAAGATATTGTTTATTCCAATAAAAATGATGTCCTTTGTAGAGCTTCAAATAACGATGTATCACTTATTAAAATAGAACGCTATGTATGGTAAAATGAAAGACCATCTCAGCAAAACTCTTGCTGAAATAAAAGAAGCCGGACTCTACAAAGAGGAACGCCTGATTGAGAGTGCGCAACAAGCCGCTATCACCGTGAAAGGCAAGGAAGTACTGAACTTCTGCGCCAACAATTACCTGGGATTATCCAATCATCCCCGCCTGATAGCCGCCGCCCGAAACATAATGGAACGCCGCGGTTACGGCATGTCGTCCGTACGTTTCATCTGCGGAACGCAGGACATTCACAAAGAACTGGAAGCCGCCATTTCCGATTACTTCAAGACGGAAGACACCATTCTGTACGCCGCCTGCTTTGACGCCAACGGCGGTGTGTTCGAGCCTCTCTTCACCGAAGAGGACGCCATCATCTCCGACTCCTTGAACCACGCTTCCATTATCGACGGCGTGCGCCTGTGCAAAGCCAAGCGTTACCGCTATGCCAATGCCGACATGGCGGAGCTTGAAAAATGCCTGCAAGAGGCTCAGGCGCAACGTTTCCGTATCATCGTGACGGACGGTGTGTTCTCCATGGACGGCAACGTGGCTCCCATGGACAAGATATGCGACCTTGCCGAAAAATACGACGCGCTGGTAATGGT
Source organism: Bacteroides clarus (assembly GCF_015555825.1). Lineage (NCBI taxonomy): Bacteria > Pseudomonadati > Bacteroidota > Bacteroidia > Bacteroidales > Bacteroidaceae > Bacteroides > Bacteroides clarus. The sequence goes on from NZ_JADNLF010000012.1 coordinate 21,525, forward strand.
GGACGAATCTCACTCCGCCGGCGTGGTAGGCGCTACGGGTCATGGCGTGAGCGAGCTGTATGGCACGTACGGGCGTGTGGACATCTACACCGGTACGTTAGGCAAAGCCTTCGGCGGCGCTTTGGGTGGTTTCACCACAGGCCGCAAAGAGATTATCGACTTATTGCGTCAGCGCAGCCGCCCGTACCTGTTCTCCAACTCCCTGGCTCCGGGCATCATCGGCGCGAGCCTCGAAGTGTTCAAGATGCTGAAAGAGAGCAACGCCCTGCACGACAAGTTGGTAGAGAACGTAAATTACTTCCGCGACAAGATGACTGCCGCCGGTTTCGACATCAAGCCTACCCAAAGCGCCATTTGCGCCGTAATGCTGTATGACGCCAAACTGTCTCAGATTTATGCGGCACGCATGCAGGAAGAAGGTATCTATGTAACCGGTTTCTACTATCCCGTTGTACCGAAAGACCAGGCACGCATCCGCGTACAAATCTCCGCCGGACACAATAAGGAGCATCTGGATAAATGCATCGAAGCGTTTATAAAGGTAGGAAAGGAATTGGGAGTACTGAAATAATATAAAAAAAGCGATAGAGTGGTAAAATGGTAAAAAACAGATTACTCTATCGCTTTTTTATCATATTCAAGTACTAATTCTTCTGCCAGATATTCATCACTCAGACAGTGCATATCAGCCACTCCGTCATTTATTAAACCATAGGTTTCCGAATCATAAAAAAAGCCCAAGGCATCCTCATAAGACAAATGTACCCGTTCTGCAAACAACCTGACAATGCGGGCGTATTTCATTTGTAGAATAGTTTTATTTGCTATCATTTTTGCTTGCTCCAATTGTTATTTCAGTAGCTTTCTTAAATTTCAGATGATGTAGAATTACATTCTGATTCAGTATACAGATTTGATGATTGGGATATTCAAAAGCCAGTCTTCCTAAAGCATCTTCTTTACTCATCTCACCGGCAAAATACAAATCAATCGTGTTGAAAACTTTATCATCCGCTATACCGCCGGATACAATGTCATATATCACCCCACCGTTACCTTTACGACATGCACCTACATACTCCAACCAGGCTTCGTCATATCTGTCGAATGTCATAACATTGTATTCAGACAAATCTTCATCTAATACATACTCATTAATATAAGCTTTTTGCCCTCTGCGGAGAAAACGCATCGCATATTTTTCAGCCTGCTCACGTATTGCAGTAAGATAGAAGCCCTTCCCAAAATCCAGAAAGTCACGCGAACGGCTCACATCCGGTCTCTCTATAATATACGGCGAAGCATGATACAATATCATTGCAAAACTCCTTTCTCTTTCATATACGATACAATGTCTTCCACCAGATAATCTTTACCGAATGTATGCAGCACGTCATACCCCGGCACAATATACTCCATTAAAATACCGGAGTCTCTCAACAGCCGATACACGTTTCCTGCGCTCATTTTCAATGCATCCGCTACATTGCCCACGCAAAACATCGTGAAATTTAATTGTTCAAAGTTCATATTCTTTAATACTGCAAAGCAGAGTATCTGATTATCTCTAAAAACAAAGATACGCAAAAAACTCTATATTTTCTGCGTATCTTCCAAAAAAATCCCATTAGGGATAATCAGTATACTTATCTTCTTTCGCCCAGCTTCGCATCAACAAAGAACACTCCGGCAGCACCGGCTTTCTTTACCATATCTACGATACCCGCGGCAGTAGCTTCTTCTTCCACCTGTTCGCGAACGAATCCCCACAAGAAGTCTTGAGAAGCTTTATCTTTTTCAGCGGCAGCTACGTCAACGAGGGCGTCAATCATCTTTGATACGCGGCATTCGTGTTCGTAAACCTGTTCGAATACTTCCAGCGGAGTACCGAAATCGTTGGGAACAACGTCAATCTTATCTAATTTAGCCTTACCGCCGCGCTTGATGATGTACGATGCCAGTTCGCAAGCATGTTCGTGCTCTTCGTGCGCCTGCTTTTTCAACCAGGAAGCCATACCGCAATAACCTTCCTTATCCATAAAGAAAGACATTGCCAAATAAAGGTTGGATGACCACATCTCAGCCGTAATCTGCTCGTTAATTGCATTCTGTAATTTTTCTGTTATCATAATTGTATTTATTAAGTAAATTGAAATGATTACAAATGTAACAAGAACACACGAATATTGTTCACCCCAATAACATTTTTTAGTAAAAAAAGCGTAACATAACTTTTCAAATACAACAATCGGATTACAATGAAGCCGGATTGGGGGGCGACGGCTCTTGCAGAATGGATGCAGCATCAAAGCAAGGACACACTTTTACCCATTCTTCAGGTTCTATCTCACCGTTGCCGTTCAGGTCGGGACTGAGGTCGCGATGCCCGCAAAGGCGGCTGCCGGGATAATCGCGCAGCAATAACATAACGAGTACCCTCAGTGAGTGTTTCTGGAAATCGGTACGGGTATCGGCAGGCCGTCCCCGCTCGTTCAGCCCGCCCTCGTAGCAGATGCCGACACTGTGGGCGTTGCAGCCTCTGGCATGCGCACCGGGACGTTCCAAAGGCCGGAGCGTCTTTATATCACCGTTCTTACGGATGTAAAAATGATAACCTGCGCCGGAGAAGCCCCGGCGCAGGTGGTCTGTTGTCAGGTCGTGTTCCGTATAGCTGCGGTCGCAGCGGGTGGCGGAACAGTGGACAACGATGAGGTTGATGAATCTCATTTGGAGTTATGAGTTATAAGTTATGAGTTATGACTTGGCTACATGGGCATTGCGTGCGCGCCCAATGCGCCGAGAACGGCTGATGCCACTGCGATTACGATTTTAAGGAGCTTGTCCCACCAGGTTGATTTTGTTGACATAAGAGTTTAGGATTTAAAAGATGAATACATAAAGTTATTGTTCAGTCGGGAAATCAGGACGGAAAGGCTATCCAAGAGGGTTCTCCTCTTCGCCGCTGTTGCCGCCGCCGTTACCGCCGCCCGAGCTGCCGTCAGCAGGTTTATCCAGCGAGAAAGCCACATTGGCCGGACTACGGGTGACGGCCGTACTGCCATTCACCAGCTTGAGACCCTTGTCGGGCACGAAGCGGATATTCACTTTGGAAATATTCCTGACCGTACAATCTTCCGACTTCTCCACACCCGGACAGCGGAACGTCATGTGAAGCGTACCGAGCTGATTCAGTTTCACCTTGTCGCCGTTGGCAAGATTTGTCTGAATTTCTTCCACAAGGGCTTCGATTACGTGCTTCACATCGCCTTTCGTCATGGCGCAATTTTTCTGAATACTGGCGGCAAGGACATCGATATCCACCGTGCCGCAGGTTTTGGGTTTCTGACGAAGATAATACAGTTTCTGAGAATCAGGATTCGTCACATCCTTCCGGCGCAGAAAGCGCTCTACAAGTACATCCATAAAAAATAAAGTTTAGGTTAAAAAAAATACATATCAAAATTCCATGTAAAAAGGAAGAGTAAACAGGCGCCTTAATCAATGATTTTCCCTTTCTTTAAGCATATAACAAAGATACGAAATCTACGAGGCGAAGTCAAGTATCCAGCCATTTATTTTCTATAATTCGTTCACTTTTTTCTCTGAAAATCAGGTAAAAAAACAGACGGTCTGTTTGCTCCGTACAGACCGTCTGTTTCATCGTTGCAGACCATGCGTTTACCCTGTTTGCACCGTCTGTTTTTTCATATTCTCCTATATAAGTAATGAATACATTATAATCGGATTGTTATTTCGCGTTTCTCATCAGCCATTCCGTAGGCGGAACATATTCGCCAAGTTTCGTCATGCTGGGGTTATGCGCAAAGTACACATCCCCTGTCTCACCGTTGCGGTGCTTCGCCACCATCACCACTCCCAAACACTCCGTAGGATACTTGCTTACCGGTTCTGTCTTGATACCCGACAGCGCAGGGCGGTAAAGCAGCATCACCATGTCCGCGTCCTGCTCGATAGCCCCGCTTTCACGCAGGTCGCTCAAGATAGGACGGCTGAAAGGCCGTCCGTCGCTTCCCCGGTTCAACTGGCTCAGGAGCAGAACGGGCACATTCAGTTCTTTTGCCATGAGTTTCGCCTTGCGGGTGGTCTGCGCCACTTCTTGTTCGCGGTTGCGGTTCTTCTGGTCGGACTTCATGTCGCAGAGTTGCAGATAATCCAGAATAATCATGTCGCACTTGCCTTTGCTTTGCAGCATACGCGCCGAAGAGCGCACCCTGTCCATGCTCGTCACCGGATGGTCGTCCACGTGGATAGGCAGTACACGCAAGCCCGTAGCGGCTCTCCTCACCTGCTCCACCTCGTCGGCGGTGAGCTGTCCGCCGCGCAGGTGGCGGGCATTGACATCCGGTGAGGCGGCCACCAGCCAGCGGTCGCCCAGGCGCTCACCCTGCATTTCGAGGCTGTACACCGCCACATGATGTCCTGCGGTGGCGGCCGCACGCGCCAGATGCAGGGCGAAGGCCGTCTTGCCTACGGCGGGACGGGCGGCAATGACATTCAAGTCACCCCGCTGCCAGCCCGAAGTCAGGCGGTCGAGGTCGGCCAGACCGGTGGGGATACCTGTGATGCCGTTTATGCCGGAAACCTGACGGGCATCCACTTGTTGCAGCGTATCATCCATCAAGGTATCCATATCGCGCAAATGGTCGATAGTGCCGCATTCTCCCTCAAAACGGTCCAGCAGGTTGTGGGCATCCACCAGCGTGTCGGCAATATCCGTGGTTTCATCGGCGGCAAGGGCCAGCAATTTATGGAAGCCGAGTATCATTTCACGCCGCAAGTGCTTCTCATGCAAAATCCGCACATGATACTCCAAATGCACCGACGACACCACCCTGCCGCTGATACGGACCAGTTCATACGGCCCGCCCGCGGCATCCAGCTTGCCGCGGGCGCCAAGCTCGTTCTTCACGGTGATGATATCTATCTGCCTGCCATCCCGGTACATCGCCTGCAAGGCGGCATAAATAAGCGCATTCTTCTCAAAGTAGAACATTTCCGGACGTAGCCGGTCGGCCACCATCGGCATGGCCTCACGCTCTATGAGGCAGGCGCCAAGTATAACTTCTTCAAGTTCCGCATCCTGCGGGTTCAGTATTTCACTCATTGCATTACGGTTGTCATCGTCGGCCGCCGGCCGCTAATATTCGTATTCATTCAAGAAAGCCTTGTTGGAGAGATAATTCACGGCTTGCAGACAGAACAAGGTGCTGTTGAGATGGCCGTAATAGTTTTCGATGTTTTCTACGGCGGCGGTACGTTCGTTGGCGGAGAGCCTGTTCCAGCTTTTGCGCGCTTTGGCGGGATTCACTTTGTCCTTGCGGGTAATCTCGTGGTACTGCTCCCAGAAATCATTGAAACCGTTGTCGGGCGGTGTGGCGGACGCCGCTTCCTTTTTCGGCGCGCGGGGTATCCAGGCGTCATAATCGGGGATGCGGATATGGGTGGAATGGCCGTCGTCCAGATGCACCAACCGTTTGCAATCGAACATCTTTTTGAAGAAACGCATGGTACGGCTACGTCTCCAACCGAAAATTTCGGTCCACTGCATATAGCTGAACAGACTTTCGCCACGTGCGCACACATACTCTGCCCCGTTGCGGCGATAAACGCTCTCCTTGTAATTGGCATAGAGCAACACACGCAGAAAAGCTTCCTGCTCTCCGGCAGCTTCCGGACACTCGCATATAATCTCATGGATTAGTTGTCGGGGAACCATGAGATACCCCTGTTTGGTGGATTCTAACATTTCATCGTTTTAAATTACTCCGCAAAGGTAGAGGACAATTCCCGGCTCTGCAAGCCCGGTATGCACTTCCGGTAAGCTTCGGTAAATAATAGCAGGTTTCGGTGGAAAATAGCTATTTCAGGTCGTTTTCGGTATGAACATCTTTCCGGACGCTCCGGCGCTCATTCATACGGGCTGTCCGCCAAAGGCTTATTATCTTTGACGGACAGCCGGCCGGACATTTTCCGGACACATAAGAAATAAAGGAAAGAATTGATATATTAAAATATATCAGGGGTTTTCTCTGGAAGCGCGTTTCTGCTTTTCGAAGAACGCTTCGCACGGCATTCCCAATTCGCGAATCACGGCAGCTATATGCAGAGGGGTCAGGATGGTGAAATGTTCCGTGTAGCCGTTCTTGCAAAGTTCGGCGTAAAGTTTCGGATAAAGTCTCAACAGTCTGCGGAAAGCGCGTGTGGACGAAGTGGCGTGTTCACAAGGACAATAAGCCATAGCGATGTCGGATATCGGATGACATCCGAACAGCATCCAGTCATAATCAGGGTGTTTCATATTATGTTTATTTTTTTAAAAAACGGCTGCAAAGGTATACAAAAAAGCCAAACATAACATTACCAATTGATTACCTGCGAACAGGCTGTTTTTTTACGCGTAATTTATTTTCAGGAAAACGAGTATATTATATTGCGCGCGTTAATTGCGCACGCAAGGAGTGTAAATATATAAAAACAACGCATTATGAAAGATTTAACATCCTTTACGCTTTCGGTCGTACAAGAACTGGAAGACAGGGAGCGGTTCGGAACCGCTCATGTGTATCGCAGCGCTTTGCGCGCTTTCCAACGTTACTGGAAAACCAAGCATCCGCAAGAAGAGATACGGATGAAAAAAGTGTTCGTGGCCGCCACGATACAAGAGTTTGAAAGGCATTTACAGGAGCGGATGCTCAAACTGAACACCTTATCCACGTACCTGCGGATGCTGCGTGCCCTTTACAACCGGGCATTGGCGGCGGGAATGGCCAACTATGTGCCCGGACTGTTTGCCCGCGTATATACCGGAACCCGCACCGACGTGAAACGCGCCCTGCCGCCTGCCGATATGGGGCATGCGCTTACCATTTCCCCGTCCTTGCAGCAGGAGCTGAGGGAAACGCAAATATGGTTCGCCCTGCTTTTCCTGTTACGGGGAATGCCTTTTGCCGACCTTGCCCGGCTACGCAAATGCGACTTCAGGAATGGAGTGATTTCCTACCGCCGGCAGAAAACCGGACGACAGGTGAGCGTGCAGGTCACCGCCGAAGCCGCCGAACTTCTCCGGCAATGCGCCGACCACCGTACAAACTCCCCTTATCTGCTCAATATCCTATGGGACGAAAACCGGTATTCTCCATTGGGAAGCCGTAACGAATATCAACATTACCAACGGGTATTAAGAAACTTCAACCGGAAACTGAAGCTGCTGGCATCCGCCCTCGGACTAAGCGAAAAATTATCGTCCTACACCGCGCGCCATACATGGGCGACAACGGCTTTTCACACGAAAGTCGCTGTGGGAATCATCAGCAATGCGCTGGGACATTCATCGGTAAAGGTGACGGAAACCTATCTGAAACCATTTGAAAACGAAGTGCTGGATAAAACCAATAAGAAAATAATCGCTTACGTAAAAAGATGCACGATGTGCTAATGCCGGGAGATTTGGACTTTCGATATATATCTATAATACAGGATATTACAAAGGAATTACTTTGTAGGTAACGGAGAGTATCTTCACTGCAAAAGTAACCATAAAACTTGAAAAACAAAGCAAAAAAGATAAAATCTTATCACAAACGGAGCAAAAGCCCGACTCGCGAACAAACAGAAACAAACCAACCCCGAACCATACGGCAACAAATCCTCTTACCGCCTTTCCGGACGGAAAGCGGGAAACACCTGTTATATAACCCCGCTGATTATACAACCCGGCCATACATGCGACAGACGCTTCTGTGAGGAGCCGCAAAACCGTTTTCCGTTACCTACAAAGTAACGGACAAATATCAACAATCAAACAAACAAAACAGTACATGATAACACCTCGAACACAAGCCGCCATCGCGCAGCTTAACCACATCCATGCAGGCAGCTATGATAGCTGTCCGGAACAGCATATACCCGCCGAAGAAGCGAGGCGCTCCCTACTGCCGCGACTCACCGCCACCGGACTTATCATTCCAAAAGGTGACAATAATCCGATGGAAATGCAATCTTATAAAAAATCCTACATTCAATACGGAACGACTGCGCAGAACCCCGGAGCAGTACACCCGGTGAGCGGAACATACCCGCAAGCAACAAACATGTCGGACTTATAGCCGGAGAGAAAACAGTTGAGAAGGAAAAGCTACATATCGGCCTCGGTGCTCCTGGCAGTGCTGCTATTGCTCCCCGCCTGCAAGACGGAAGGGCAAAACATTGCCGTGAAAAGCGATTTGCTTACAGGCATGCTCTCCTCTCCCAACCTCGGCGTGGAAGTAAGGCTGTCCGAACGGTTTACGCTGGAAACCGGATTTCATTACAACCCTTTCCCGGCAGGAGAGAACAAACGCTGGAAGCACTGGTTTGTACAGCCGGAATTGCGTTATTGGATGTGCCAGCCCTATGGCGGGCATTTCTTCGGGGTGAACCTGACGTACGGAGTGTACAATGCGGGAAAGATGAAACTGCCTTTGGGGCTCTTCAAGGGAGTGCGCTCCGACAGATACGAAGGAAACGTCATGGGCGCGGGCTTCTCGTACGGCTACCACTTTATCCTCTCTCCGCGCTGGGGACTGGAAACAAGCCTCGGCATAGGATTTCTGCACACCGCATACGAACGTTACCGCTGCCTGCACTGCGGAGAAAAGACGGGAAGCGGGCGCAAGAGCTTCATAGCTCCCACAAAAGCGGCCGTATCGCTGGTGTATATGATAAAATAGTAACAAGAATAATTACATAGCAAATTGAAAGTATGAAAAACTTAATCCGTATTCCTCTGGCTTTGGCAGCGCTGACGCTCTGTTGCAACACCGGCTGCGCACAGGAATTCTACCGGGGGGAAATGTTCGTTACCGGACAACGGTTCTCGCTTGCGGACGGACATCTGAACATAGAATTGTCCGTTGACTTCGAGGGGCTGAAAATGCCCTCGGACGAATCGCTGACTCTGACACCCGTACTCATCAGCGGGGAAAACGAACAAGGCCTGCCCGCAGTGCTGATTAACGGCACGGAGAAGCAGAAAGTATACCGACGGGGACAGAAATTTGCCGACAGCAAGCATCCCGCCCCCATACCTGCGGTAGTAATAAGAAATGACGCCAAGGTGTCGCGTTCGTTCCACTACCGGGTGGCAGTGCCCTATCAGGAGTGGATGAAGAACGCCTTGCTCCTGATACGGTCGCAGGAGTGCGCCTGCCACGGGAAGCAAGGAAACGTCTATGAAGACAAGATAGCCGACAAGCTGAGCCTGCCCAAAGCACGCGCTTCCGCCTGGGACACGGGTACGGACAGAAAATACCTGTCTTGGGTGAATTTCATCGAACCCGCACCGGACAAGGATACGCTCTGCACGATAACAGGCTCCATCCCCTACTTCGGCCGGGACAGCCGGGAGAAAGGTGAGAAACCGTTGGGCGACCTGTCCGAAGAGAAGCAGGACTTCGAGATATATCATCGCCTGCGCAATGCCTTGCAGGACATCCGGCGGGAAAGCGGAACGGAGCTTTCCAAAGTGGAGATAACCGGTTATGGGGCTCCCATAGGAAATCTGAAAAAGAACGAGATGAACGCGCCGGTACGTGCGCTGAGCCTGAAAGGGTATCTGCGCGAAAACCGCCTGGCGGCAAGCACTCCGCTGGAAGTCCGTTGGATTTCCGAGGATTGGGATTCCATCGCCGCACTGATAAAGCAAAGCGACATGATGTTCCGTGAAGCCACCCTCGACCTGATAAACAATGTAGACATAGACAAGGGGCGCGAACGCATGCTGATGAACCTTGCCGACGGTAAGCCTTACAAATATCTGGCGGAAAGGATATTCCCCGAAGTAATGAGAGTGGACTACAAAATAGAGTACACCCGCAGGCCGCCGGATGCGGCGGAAAGCCTGAGGCTGTTTCGTACGGGCGAACGGAAAGCGCTGCACCTGAACGAGTTCTTTACAGTGGCAAGCAGCTATCCGCAAGGGTCCAGGGAGTACAACGATGTGCTCGACCTGGCAGCCCGCCTGTTTCCCGACAGCCCCGAAGCGAACATCAACGCCGCGGCGGTAGCCCTCACCAAAGGCGAAACAGCCAAGGCCCGCCGCTATCTGGAAAGATTCGCCACCCTGCCCATGGCATACAACAACATGGGCATACTCTGCCTGCAGGAAGGAAACCGCGACAAGGCGGAAGTGTATCTTACCATGGCGGCGGCAGCCGGAATAGAGCAGGCGGGCGAAGCATTGAAAACCCTGAGAAGAGAAGCCGAATATTAATCATTAAAACAGGCATATATGAAAACGAACAATTACTTATGGACGGCGCTGGCAGCCGCCACCCTTACACTCGCCGGATGCGGCGGTGACGACAACGGAATGACAGAACCCCGACCGCAGGAGAACATAGCGAAACTGGAACTGCATCTGACGGGAAACGGAACAAACACCAAAGCGACAGGCAGTGCATTGCCCACGCAGACCGAGGAAAACACCGTGAAACGTTTCACCGTCGCCATCTTCAACAGTGACGAATCGGTGAACGCCATCCAAACCGTGACCCAAAACACAACCGCCGCCACAACCATCAACTGTACGCCGGCCAAAGACTGCACGGGTATGGTGGTAGCCAATGCTCCCACGAACGACTATTTTGCGGGTGTGCTGAACAAGACCGACTTTCTGAAGAAAACCATCGCCCTATCCGACGCCCAGACCAAAGACTGCCTGCCCATGAGCGGGGATGTGAAGAACAGCGGCAAAAGCGCGACTTTCACGCTCGGCGCAGGTGAAAACAAAGGTATGACGGCAGCGTTGAGCCGTCTTGTGGCAAGGGTATCGGTGAGCAGTATCAAAACCGCTTTCGACCCCAACGGGCAATACTCCGCAGCGTCTTATGAGCTGAAGAATGTCTTTGTACGGAACGCCGTGAAAGAAGCGGTACCCGCCACAGGAAATTACAGCCAAACGAAAATGGGAACGCCCGCCTATCTGACCGGCAACCACAACGGCTCCAGCGGAACGGCCTCCTATCTGGCAACGGCGGTAACCCCGGCCGTCAACGTAAAGACGGAACATAAAACCGACTATTGGTTCTATATCTTCCCCAACGAAGAGAGTACCCGTACGGCATTGGTACTGGAAGGTACTTTCAAGAAAAACGCGAGTGACGCGGGAACTACCATTTACTATCCCGTCGTCATCAACAAAAAACAGACAGGAACAACTATTACCGGAACTTCGGGTACAGGGACTTCCACCATCGCCCGCAACACCACCTATGCCATAAAAGCCACGATTAAGAGCATAGGAACCGAAGACCCCGACGGAGAGATAACCCCTACTTCGCTGGAACTGACGGTGAGCGTCGCAGACTGGGCGTTGAACATTACCCAAGACGTAACATTTGAATAGTAGCCGAGAGTACAATACAGCCATGAAGCATCTTCACCCATCCATACTTACGGTACTGTATGCCGGACTTGCCTTCCTGTACGCATCATGCGTACGGGAAGATACAAGCGCCTGCATGCAGTATGAAGTAAACGTACGGGTAGTGGATGCCGAAGGCAACGACCTTACCGAAAGCGAAGTGCTGGAAAAGTCGGAAGTGTATCTGTTCGGCGAGAACGGATTTGTGCGCATGATTCCTGCGGGAGTATCGTCGGATTACCTCTTCGGGCACTACAAGGACGACAGGCTCACGCTGGTGGCATGGGGAAACGTCAAGGAAGATACGCTGATAACCGCCGAAATCAAACCGGGCACTCCGATTGAGGAAGCGCGGCTGAAGCTGAAACAGTATGCCGAGGGAAACCATCTGCCCGTTACCGACCTCTTTTACTGCCGTAAGGAGTTGAGCAACACCGCAACAAGAGGCATACGGGAAGAAAGCATCACGCTGGTCATGGAAAGACTGGCGGCAGGGCTGAGTATACGCGCGCGTTATCTGACCGAACGGTATGCCGACAAAGGCGAAGGCTATACCTTTATCGTGAAGGGAACGGGCAGCGAAATGAACTTCATGGGAAAAGTGAGCGGAGAGGATTCGGGCTACAAACCACTGACCCTCACGGACGGACAAGGGAATGCTTATACCCCGCCCTTCCGCATCTTTCCTACGGAAGAGGGAGAATGTATAGAAGTGGAGATATACAGGGGACAGGAGAAGCTATGCACCGTTACACACGACGAGCAACAGCAGCCCTTATGCGCAGCAGCCGGAAAGCAGACGGATATTGAAATAGATTTCAGATATGCCGAAGTGAGGACGTTTGTGACAGTGCTGCCCTGGGGAGAAGTGGAACAGGAGACGGAAATGTAAAGAGACAAGAGTATGACAGGTATATTGGAACATAGAAGCAAAGCCGCTACATTATATATCATAACCGCCATGGCCGCTATCATCGCCTTATCGGCTTGCGACACCGGACAGCCCGACATGCCGGCCGATGATGATGAAGTGATGCTCACGCTCCGCCTTTCACTACCGGAAACGGAACGGGATGCCGCCACCCGCGCCATTACGTCCGTTGAAGAGAATGCGATAGACATCGCCCAACTGAAAGTACTGGTATTCAAAGCCGCCGGTACAACGGAAACTTTCAGTTACGAAGCGCCGCAAGTGCTGCTGCAAGGCGGAAAGTATACGGTAACCTTGAAGCAGAGCCGCGCCGGAGAGAAGTACCGGCTCGTCGTCATAGCCAATGCGGGAAAGAAACTGCCCGTCATACCGGAGAACACCTCTAAAAACGATGCGCTGAAAATGATTACGTTCGGTGCCGGCGGAAAGTGGAACGCAACGGGCACGACGAACTACACGCGTTTCCCCATGTGGGGAGAGACGGCGGCGGCACAGGTAATCTCCTCTGCCACATCTCTGGGAACAATCACGCTGCTCCGTGCCCTGGCTCGTATAGATGTGGGTTGTGCACTCAGCGGAGAAACGGCAGCGGGAGTAAACGGATTCACCCTGACAAGCGCCAGTATATACCGCACCAAGAACAAGGGGTATGCAGCTCCCGTGAACGGGGGAACCATCACCGGTAATGTGGTCGCAAACGTATCCATCCCCCCGGATGCCGGAACAAACGGCGCGCTGACTTATACCTGTACGGATGGTAAATCTTTGATACGGACTATCTATGTAGCGGAAACGCCGCAAGGGAGCAACAAGGATAATAATGTATGTCTTGTCGTGGGCGGGACTTATGCGGGAAGCACGAACTATTACAGGGTAGACCTTACCGCCAATGGGAATTATATACCGATAAAAAGGAACTGCCGCTATATAGTGAATATTAAAACCGTGAGCAATGCGGGGTATGCCACGGAAGCGGATGCGCTTACGGGAAACAAAGCATTGGTGATAGCCGCAAGCGTATCGGCAGAGGCATGGGGCAGAGAGACGGCTGCCAGTTCGGGAACGATAACTTTACCTTGAAAGGATTATTTTATCTTAGGACGATATGGGACTGAAAATAAGAGGCATATTCTATATAACGGCTATCCTGTTGGCAGCGGGATGCGGAAAAGAGGAAGAAACGGAAAACGTTTTTTCCGACGGCATACTGATTGAAGTGGAAGCGCCACAGACGAACGGCTGGAGTACGGAAGAAATTACCGGTACACGAAGCGGAAGGGAAAAGGCTATCGAGGTAAAGGGAAAAGACGGTTTGGATATGGAGATTAGTACACTGCACGACAACGGCGCGACGGAAACGGCCGAGGGAGAAGCGACTACCCGCTGGGCGAATATGGATGATAACATCGTTTTTCGGGTGGTAGCCTACAAGTCGGCAACCGCTGCGGGGATTTCCACATCGAACTACGCGGGATACGGGGATTACAAGTTATCGGGAAGTACCGTGCAAACCGTCAAAAGCCTGGTTGTCCCGGTAGGAACTTACACATTCATCTTCTATTCGTACGGGAATTCCAATGCGATAGCCGCCTTTACCAATAGCTCCGCAAGTGTCCCCGCCACAAACGGGCAAAACTTTATGACGTATGTAAAGCCCGGTGTCGTTATCAATAACATAGGAAGTAGATATACGTTGAGCGGCATTGTATTCAAGCATCACTGCGCACGATACAGGGTGCAAGCGATAGCTCAGTCCGGAAGAATGGGAACAGTGACGGCATGTGCGGGTACAGTGACATTGCCTAAGCATAACGCGACCTATACTTTTACAAATGGCACATTCACCACACAGGCAACGACCGGTAGCATAAATCTCACTTGGGACAACCCCAACGCAATGAGTGCATATAGCGGCTATATCTATCTATTACCGCAAACTTCCGCCAGCGTAACGGTGAAACTGAATCTTACGATTGGCGGGAAAGCGTTTAGTAATAAAAGCGTTACGCTATCGGGGCTTACACTGACCGCCAATAATACATATTATAGTAATGTGTCGTTCACTACGACAGAAGGGTATATTATAGGGGGAGCATTGTGGGCTAATGGAAACTTATACAAAAGTAGCAACCAGTATCTTTTTTACAGCAGCACAGAAAAATATGAAGCTCGAGCAGAAAGCGGCGCTTTCTTTATATGTAACACCCTCAACCCATATCCGGATATTACAACTCCCACTACTCCATGGACTGAAGCTAATGACCCATGTAGGAAAGTTATCAATACAGCGGGCAAATGGAGATTGCCTACATTAACCGAAGTGCATCAGCTAGTCAGTTCCAAATATATAGTAGGCGCTACTCTAAATGGAATCACAGGTTATAAATTCGGTAATACCCTGTTTCTTCCTTATAGCGGCTACGTTCCACAACAGAACTCTCCATATACAGAAAGCGGATTACGAGGACTTTTCTGGTCTACTCCCGGTACGGTATTTATAATTCTAAATCCTGCTTATCAACAAGGAGAAATAAGTTATGTTGATTGGAATATTTTTCCACAAAATAATTATGCGATACGCTGTGTCCGTAATATATAGGTATAGCAGCTACATGGTACAAATAAGAAAAATCTATAAAAATGTAGGAGTAAATTCAATGCCCAAAGCACGAGCTATACGGAAAAAACTTGAAATTTGAATATCAGTTTCTCCTTTTTCCACACGGGCAATATAACTTCGTGCCGTACCAACTTTCTCTGCCAACTCCTACTGAGTTATCTTTAACTCCTTACGACGATCACGCAATATCTCGCCATAATACCATGCAATTGATTTTTCATGAAAAGAGGTTCGGAATTCCGTCCCTATTTCTCCATATTTCCTATCTAACAACTCACCTGCCGTATGCAATTTTGCTAACTTATTTTCATCTAACTTTCTCATAATTCAAAATTCTCCAATATTTGTTTAGCAATCTTGATTTGCTTACTATAATCTTTTGTTGACTTTTTCAAAAATCCATTCAAAAGCAGTATTGCTGAATAGCCTCACTCTGATTAAGTATATAGGCTAACAGTATAAGTAGCTACAAGTCTAAAGGATAAATTCAAATGATTGTTTTTCCTGTTCCATTTCATACTGCTTAATAAGCGCATCATAACTTAAAAACGCCACGCGTTTGTTCAACCGTAAATGATCGAATGCATGAAACTGCATCTTAGCTTCAAATTCAGGCTTACGTTTTATATCAGCGACAATAGCCATTCTTACATAGAAATCTTGCAGGTCGTTGAACTTCAGTAAAGAATTCTGGATGTCAGTAGAATGTTCTATCTCAAAAAATGAATGAGGCATATTACGTCCGTTGAACCATATCGTATCAATAGTGGCACTGCGCTTTGTCATTTGAGGATAGGAATAAGGCGGCTGTTCCGAAAGAGTAGAAAGTTCATGTAGCTTACGCCCATCGTAGAATTTCTTGTTTTTATCTTGTTTGGGTACGAAAGTCTGCATGTTATGGTATTTACCTATTATTAATAAAATACCTTGATAGTAAGTATGGTTGAACATTATGACATCATTCGAATCTTTATTCTTCTCGGTTTCAACTATAATCCCCCTATCTTCTATCTGTTTTCTGTATTTCTCAAGTCCATATAGTCCGGGCTTTATTTTGTAAATACCTTTAGTTTTTTGCACAATGCGGCGGATACTGGCAAATGGTGTTTTTGTTTTCCATTCACAGTCGGTTATTTTAAAAACTTCTCTGTTCAATTCGCCTAAAGTTGCGACTCCACCCAACTTATCTAAAGTTTCTATGACAGCTTCATATTGTTTCATATTGTTGATGTATATATTTTATTATGGATATTCAAGGTGATCATTATTTGCACAACAAAGATACCTATTTTCGTATCTCATCTAATAAGACAGGAATTTCACTATAATCCTCAAACCATATAACTCTTGTTCCTAAACTTTCCATCATTTTTTCCTGAATGATATGATGTGTCTGCAATATTTTATTTACTGATGCCTCATTTATCTTCACGCAGCTTGAATCGTCTATCAAACTATCATTACTCAGTCTTTGAATAAAAGCGTAATGCCTACAATTCTTCGATTGCTTTTGGGCCGCAATTTCCAGCAAACGCCGTAGATTAGGATCACTTAATGATAATCCAATCATTAAGCAATTATTCTCACGCAATGTCGCTAATTGAACAAGATTAGACCAATGATATGGCTCAGAATAAACCTTATGGTACGCCTCTTCTGAAAAGACCAAAGAAGCTTCTCTATCAAAACTCTCTCTACCAGGAATAAAACCATGTACATGATATATTGGCAATTCATCAGAATCATGCTGTTCTTCATCTCTATATATCGTCTTATATTCAAGTTTTACTTTGCTGAGAGATTCTTCTATTAAATCATCAAAATTATAAGTAATTATAGATTTTACTTTAGCCCCACTTCTTTTAGGAATACACAAATTCGTAATGGACTCTATTAATGGAGATGAAGTTCTTTGCGAACTATATAAAGCATCCTTTACAGCAGATATAAACATTATATCATCGTCTTTTTGCGACAATCCTGCTTTTAGATAACGAGCAATAGCCAATGTCGAATTATTGTTTATTTCTATAAATTTATTCGTGATAGCTTTAATAGTATCATCATCTACAGTATCGTCATTAAAAATCTTATTAACAAAATTAGTGTATAGAGAGTTTAACAAAGTCTTCCAGTTAGGAAGCCCTGCACTACATGATACACCTGCACCCAATAACAGCGAGATATTTCCTTTTTTATATGCCTTTTTTACGGATGTCAACAGTTCTTCTCGTGATTTCTTCCAATCATTATCCCTTCTGTTGAGTTCCTTCTTTATTTCTAACTTAAATAAGCTATTAGCAATATATTCAGCTTCTTCTTTATTCGCATCAATCAATCCATTTATTTCCGTAATTCCCCATAAAATCAATTTTGGATTTTCATTTCTGAGAAAGTATCTCATCTTATCAGAATCAGCAGGATAAATTAATATCATATGCTTTATTTTTTCAGAATCTAATATACCTGTCAGTTGCCTGACTGTATATCTCATTATCATTGGATTGTATCTATGAGTATATTTAATTTCAAATGCCACAGGCCCCTCATAATTTCCTATACCATTTTTAGAATAACCATCTAACCGATTGCCATCAATAACGTAATCACTAATAAACTGCTTACCTTGTTTTTCCAAATGTAACTTAAGTAAATTCTGAATAAATAGCTCAAAGTATAAAGCCGACTTTGGGTTACTTCTAAAATTTATTTGATTTATAATATCTTCAATCTTCATATATAAGCTGTTTTTAGATTCTATAATAAGTAAATAACAACTATTTATTGCTTCAAGCGTAATTGAAGCTCCTCTTTAAAATTAAGAGTTTTCAATTACGCTTGAATATTTTACGGCCAACAAAACTTACAACACCAAAATGATATACTCTATCATTTATTTACGTCACCTACAAAATTCATAGCTACCGGCCGTCCCCTCAAAAGCAAGCACCCCGTCGGAAGCCCGTACCTCGGCCAACGGAATAAAGACGCAGCCGTTCTTCTTTACCTGCCAATTACCTGCTTTAAGGTCGGTGATGACGAATTTATATGTACCTGTACCGTTAACTGTCAGCGTGAAGTCCTTCTGCAACGGTTCGCTACTCTTGGCAAACGTAACGACACGATCGGCTAACTGAGCGCCTACTATCCGGTCATTCTCAATACGCTGTACTTCGTTCAACTGATTGCATTGATTATCGGCAACCTGTATCACATTCAGGAAGTTATCGGTAACGGCAGGGGCAGCGGGTGAAACTTCTACCCGCCAAGCTCCACGCTCATTGGCATTGTCAAGATAAGGGGCTACGGCATCGTTGGGATAGTTAGTGCCGAACACCCAGTTTTCCTTGCCGGGGCCGCCAACCTTATCAATACGGATATTATCCGCTCGGGGTAAAAGGACAGTATTATGCAGCATACCGCTATCACCGTCCTTGGTACGCCGAACAGTGAAAGTGTTGCCTTCAAGCGCAGGCTCTTCGATACTATGCAGCAGCCAGTATTTCCGGAAATCGGGATTGGAAGCCGATACTTTGTCATATACAATAAGTGCGGCAGGCACTGTTTCGGACTTCAGGTTGAGAAATACGAAAGAGCGTTTGGCCTCTTTCACTTTCCGGGTATAGGCCTGGGTAATATCGCCTTTCAAATAAGAATAATCGGGAGCTTGCGCATCAGGGCCAAATCCGTGAGCCAACACTTTACCCACCGTATACTCCTCGGACAAAAGACTGTCGAGCGAATTGCAAGTTTTCCAACCTTCACCACACATACGCTGCCCGCCGTCATTGGATGCGAATCTGGTCTTTCCGCCACCGCCATAGTTCCAACAGCCGAACTTTTCGTCAGGGTCGTATACCAGCAACGAATTATGAGCGATGGTACGTTTGAAATAATTCTTGTTGTTGGGGCTGTTGTAACCGCCCGAACTACCGCTATAAGCGCCGGCATCGATAGCCAAAGGGCCTTTGTGGTAAATCTGGAAACTGCCGCCGTCCATGTGCTGATGATTGCCCACAAACTGCTCGTTGATTTTCATTTCGGCAATCACACTGTTGGCGTCCCAGCCCGTACGGGCAATCATCCAGCCGTAGGGAGTACCGGAATAACGTGTCAAAGGAAGGTCGTCGGGAGATTTCCCTTTCAGGTCGTAGTCGCGCCACAACAGTTCGTATATCAGACAGTGGTTCATTGATTCGTTGCCCGACTTATTCAAATGGGGATTACGCTCGAACTCATAAGCCAGATATTCATCTTTATAATAGCTGGAAGCTAAAAACATGGGTGTCGGCATGGTAAGCAATGCGGGACGGTTCTGCGGATAATCATCACCCGCAGGCATCAACACTCCGTCGGGACGCCGACGGTAAATAATATCGTAGAGCACAAATCTTGCCGAAGAGCTGTAAATGCCGCCGGCTCCCATCTTATCTAAAATCCACAAGGGAAAGAGGTCGCAGGCAAAACGGACATGCACGTAATTCGTGCCCTGATGGTAGTTCTGCCCCGCATAGAAATAATTGCGTGCCGGGATATAATCACGATAGAGCATGGTAATGACGTGATTGTACATATCGGGATACTCGTCATAAATGGCAATACCTGCCGACAGCATATCACGCATAATCATCCACTCCGACGGATGCCCCGCTATGGGCTGGTTATTGCGTGGCGGATAACCGCATTCCATACTCTTCGCCAGACGGATAAACTCTTTGATGTAAGCTTGTTTCTCGGAATTCTTCATTTGGTCGTAACACCAGTCATATACCATGGCGCCCGTTATCAGCATGGCTCCGCTGGCCCGCGACAAGTCGGAACGAGTGCCGAAAGAAGCGCGTTGCAACGTATCGAGCATGGCTGTAATGGCACGGCGGGCCAGACGCTTGTCGCCTTCCAGCAGATAGTCTAGAGCCTGCAACTGCACCCGCGACGTAACGCCGCGCATCTCGTAATAGTAGCGGAAACCGCGGTTCGTAACGGCAGCCTCTTCGGCCGGAGTACGGTCTTTACTCAGCTCCTTCATGAGAGAAAGCGTCTGTTGCGCCTGAGGAGTTTTCATCCGCTCCTTCAATGCGGGCAAATCAGATGAGCGAACGTACAAACGGGGGTGCGTTTGAGGCGGAACCGGTACATTAACTCCCTCTACCTCTTGCCAGACTACCTCTTTCGGCAATTCCTGCGCCGAAAGACAAAATGAGCTAAATACCAGACTGATTGAAAAGAAAATCGACTTGTGTTTCATAATGGAGTTTATATCAGATGTTAGTGCCGTAAAAATACAATAAAAAAATCAAGTAGCTATAAAAAACAAGCACAGAAACATAGAGAATGTTCCTGTGCTTAATAAATCTTTATATCTCGTACTGCGCCTATACCAGCTCGTCCGACGTATAACCTTGCGGCAACTCTCGGCAGTTATACCCCGAAGCCATAATCTCACCGTAAGCTCCGGCAGAGCGAAGGGCTATAAGGTCGCCACGCTTCACACCGTTCAAGTCGACAGCCTTGCCAAAGACATCGGATGATTCGCAGATAGGTCCCACCACATCGTAGGTTTGCTGCGGAGCATCGGAAGTGACGTTCTCTATCTTGTGGAACGCCTGGTAGAGTGCGGGACGAATCAAATCCGTCATACCCGCATCGAGAATGGCAAACTGCTTGTTAGTGCCTTGTTTTACATACAGCACCTTTGAGATGAGCGAACCGCACTGCCCCACTACCGAACGTCCCAATTCAAAGTGAAGCGTCTGATAAGGACGGAGTTTCAGGCAGTTATCGTAGGTTTCAAAATAACTTTTGAAGTCGGGTACAGGCTGACGGTCGGGATGCCCGTAGTCAATGCCGAGACCACCGCCCACGTTGACGTGCCCGATACGTATCCGGCGGGCTTCGAGCTTATCCAACAGCTCGTTGACACGGTTGCACAAAGCCACAAAATCGCCCATATCCAGTATCTGCGAACCGATGTGGAAGTGCAGTCCGATGAACTTGACGTTCTGCATCTCCTGCGCCACGTCTATCACATGATCCATATCTTCCATGCTGATGCCGAATTTGTTTTCGGCCAATCCGGTGGTGATGTTGGCATGCGTATGCGCGCCTACGTTGGGATTGATACGGAAAGCGACATTGGCTGTCTTGCCTTTCGCAGCGGCCAGCTCATTGATGATTTCCAGCTCCGGAACGGATTCTACGTTGAAGCAGAAGATATCATAATCCAATCCGAGGTTTATCTCCCAGTCTGCTTTGCCTACACCTGCAAACACTATCTTATCGGCAGGGAAGCCGGCCTTGATGGCCGCACGGATTTCACCGCCGCTCACACAGTCGGCTCCCAACCCGCTTTCACGGATAATGGTAAGGACTTTAGGATTGGCGTTGGCCTTTACCGCATAATGCACCGAATAGTTATCGTATCTCGATGCTTCGGTACGGATACAGGCAAGGGTATCACGCAGCACCTTCGTGTCGTAATAATAAAACGGGGTACGCAGTTCGCGGAATTTGTCAATAGGAAATGTTCCTTTCATATAATTATTATGGGTTATATCTTCGTTCAGTTAAAAAGAGCGCTTTTATCAAGAAGGTAAAAGCGCTCATATCTATTGTTTTCTTTTGTTACTCATTGAACAGCGCATCGCTGAGCGACTGCAAAGCCTGTTTCTTATCACATTCGCGGATAAGGAAAGAAATGTTATAGTTGCTGCCGCCGAAAGAAATCATACGCACCGGTATGTCGCGCATAGCATCGAGCGCCTTGGCTTCAAAGCCGACGTTCTCCCATTCGAGGTCGCCTACCACGCAGATGATACACATATCCTTGTCTACCGTCACCGTACCGTATTTCTTCAAATCGTCCAGAATCTCGTTGAGATGCTTGGTATTGTCGATAGAAACGGATACGCCTACCTCGGACGTACAAATCATGTCGATAGAAGTCTGGTAGCTTTCAAAGATTTCAAACACTTTACGCAAGAAACCGTGAGCAAGCAACATACGGCTGGACTTGATTTTGATGGCCGTGATATTGTCCTTAGCGGCTACCGCCTTGATTTTTCCCTTCTCCGTATCGTTGGAGATGAGTGTACCCGGAGCCGTCGGGTCCATTGTATTGAGCAGACGCACGGGGATGTTGGCGTACTTGGCGGGCTGAATACAGGTGGGGTGCAGGATTTTTGCGCCGAAGTATGCCAGCTCGGCCGCTTCTTCAAAATGAAGGTGACGCACCGGAGAAGTCTTGTCCACAATACGCGGGTCGTTGTTGTGCATACCGTCGATGTCCGTCCAAATCTGGATTTCGGAAGCATTGACGGCAGCGCCTATCAGGGAAGCGGTATAATCGCTGCCGCCGCGTTGCAGGTTGTCTACCTCGCCATAGGCGTTGCGGCAGATGAAACCTTGTGTGATGTAGATTTCCGCATCGGGATGCAGTTCGAGCTGAACCTGGAGTTTATCTTTGATATAAACAGGGTCGGGCTCCGCGTTCTTGTCCGTACGCATGTATTCTAAAGCCGGAAGCAGAACCGACTTCACGCCGCATTCCTGCAGATAGTAGTTCATCATGGCGGTAGAAATCAACTCGCCCTGCGCCAGCACTACTTTCTCCTCGAACAGCGTAAAGAGGTCTTTGGTGTAAGAACGGATATAGTCGAAATGAGATTTGATAAGTTCCAGACCTTTCTGTTTATATTCGGGAGTGGCATAGA
Source organism: Bacteroides clarus (assembly GCF_015555825.1). NCBI lineage: Bacteria > Pseudomonadati > Bacteroidota > Bacteroidia > Bacteroidales > Bacteroidaceae > Bacteroides > Bacteroides clarus. The sequence continues at coordinate 44,207 of NZ_JADNLF010000012.1, forward strand.
GCTCATCAATGTGCTGGCGGTATTTCGTTTCCAGCCTGTTGATAATCTCGTTAGCACCTTCCGGATTCTTCTTGTACAGATAGTCCGAAATCTCAACCAATGTGTTTGTGGTACCCGACATGGCAGAGAGAACCACAATCTTACGTTCACCATCGGTAATCAATTTGGCCACTTCCTTAATTCGCTGAGCCGAACCTACTGAAGTACCTCCAAACTTTAAAACTTTCATTTTCGTTCCTGTATTAAAATGTTATATAATCTTGTTTATTTTTCTTCTGTTGACGACGCGACGGAATACTGTTCCGTCACATCCGTTATCAAATGGTCGGCACAACGGTATACGCGTCCCGGATATTCCCAAAGCAACTGCATGTTGTGCGTAGTCATAATGACCAGCGAACCCGCCGCGCTGATGCTGTGCAAAAGCTGGGTTATGGCAAAGCCCGTCTCCACATCCAGATTTCCCGTAGGCTCGTCGGCAAGGATGATTTCCGGAGAGTTGAGTACGGCACGGGCTATCACGATACGCTGCTGCTCGCCCCCAGACAATTCATTGGGATATTTATAGCCTTTATTGCTCATGCCCACCAGCTGCAGCACTTCGTTGATACGGTCTTTTATCTCTCCCTTATTCTTCCACCCGGTGGCACGGAGCACAAACTCAAGATTGTCGTACACCGTACGGTCGGTGAGCAGCTGGAAATCCTGAAATACGATACCCAACTTACGACGCAACTGCGGAATATGCTTGCGCTTGATATGCAGCATATCATATCCCAGCACCTCGGCATCGCCCGCTGCAACATCCAGTTCGCCGTAAAAGGTTTTGAGCAAACTCGTCTTGCCCGAACCTACTTTACCGATGAGGTAGACAAACTCCCCTTTATGCAGCTCCAGGTTTACATCGTTCAGTACGCACAGCTCCTGCTGGTGTATCTCCACGTCTTTATATCGTATCAGCGCTTCGTCCATAATAACTTAGTGTTTCTTCCAGCTCGCACTGTGGCGTTCTTCCAGCTCACGTGCCAAATCTTCTATGCGATACCCCTTAGAGGTCAGCAATACGATGAGGTGGTACAGCAAATCGGCTCCTTCGTATATCAGACGCTCGTCGGTGCCGTTGCACGCTTCAATGACGGTCTCAACCGCTTCTTCACCTACTTTCTGCGCCATTTTATTGACACCCGACCGGAACAGGCTGGTTGTGTAAGAGCCTTCCGGCATTTCGGCGTGACGCTTGTCGATGAAGTCCTGAAGAAGTTTCAGGAACATAACGGGCTGTTCGTTCTTCTCGCCCCAGCAAGTGTCCGTACCCGTATGGCAAACCGGACCGACAGGGTGTACCTGAATCAGCAAAGTATCCTTGTCGCAGTCCTCTTTCATGGAAACCACGTTCAGGAAGTTGCCGCTCTCCTCGCCTTTCGTCCAAAGACGGTTCTTGGTGCGGCTAAAGAATGTTACCTTACCGGTTTCTACCGTCTTGTCGTATGCTTCCCGGTTCATAAAACCCAACATCAGCACCTTGGCCGTATCAGCATCCTGTATAATTGCCGGAACGAGTCCGTTCATTTTATCAAAGTCCAACATCTTTTTAAGTTATGAGTTATAAGTTATGAGTTATTTTGTTGTGAGTTATTGTTATGAGTCGTTTTCATTCGCGCTTCGTACGGCACTTCGTACGGCAACGAATAACTTATAACTCATAACTTATAACTCCTTATCATCTTCTCATCGCGACTCCTTGGGCGCAAAGATACGATTTTAAATCGGGAATTTTGATTTCTCCGAAATGAAAAACGCTGGCAGCCAAGGCGGCATCTGCTTTTCCTTCCAGAAAGACATCACGGAAATGCTCTTTCGCGCCTGCTCCGCCCGATGCGATAACGGGTATGGAAAGCCTGTCGGCAAGGGTGGCAAGGGCTTCGTTGGCATATCCGGTCTTTACGCCGTCGTGGTTCATACTGGTAAAAAGCACCTCGCCCGCGCCGCGTTCCTGCGCTTCTTTCGTCCAGGCAAAGAGTTCTTTGCCGGTCTCCACACGTCCACCGTTAAGGTAGCACCACCAGCCCTTTTCCGTCTGCTTGGCATCAACGGCCAGCACACACACCTGCGAACCGAAATGCTTGGCTATCTCGTCAATCAGTTCGGGACGGCGGATGGCCGAGGAATTGACAGAAATCTTGTCCGCACCGGCATTCAGCAGCCGGTCTACGTCGTTCAGCTCATGGATACCGCCACCCACGGTAAAAGGTATGCTGATGTTGGCGGCAATACGCTTCACCAGTTCGGCGAACGTCTTGCGTCCCTCGAAGCTGGCGGTTATATCCAGAAAAACCAACTCGTCGGCACCCTGCTCGCTATAAGCACGCGCCAACTCGACCGGATCGCCTGCATGGCGCAGATTCACGAAATTGGTTCCTTTTACGGTCTGCCCGTCTTTGATGTCGAGGCAGGGAATGATTCTTTTTGCTAACACTCTTCTTTCTGTTTATGATTTCGGATTTATGACTTACATCATAAATACTTCCAGTTCCTTGAAAGTTATACGCCCTTCGTACAACGCCTTACCGAAAATAACGGCGGGTACGCCCGCCGCTTCCAGCCGGCGGATATCATCGGCGCAACTCACTCCGCCGCTGGCAATGAGGCAGAGGCCGGGATGCGCTTCCAGTATCTCCTTATACAAAGCCGTGGAAGGGCCTTGCAGCATACCGTCGCAGTTGATGTCGGTACAGATAACCTTGCGGATGCCCTTCTCCACATAGTCTTTCAGAAAAGGGAACAACTCGCAAGAGCTCTCGTCTTTCCAACCGTTGACGGCAATCTTATGGTCTTTCACATCAGCTCCGAGGATGATTTTCTCCGAACCGTACGTTTGCAGCCAGTGACAGAAACGTTCGGGATTCTTTACGGCAATGCTACCGCCTGTCACCATCTGCGCACCGCTCTCAAACGCAATGACCAAATCTTCATCGCTTTTCACCCCGCCACCGAAGTCTATAATCAAGGAAGTGCGGGAAGCGATCCGCTCCAGCGTGCGGTAATTCACCACATGGTGGGAAGCGGCTCCGTCGAGGTCTACCACATGAAGGCGGCGGATGCCATGCGCTTCAAGCTCCCTGGCTACTTCCACGGGATTCTCGTTATACACTTTCTTGCTGTCATAATCACCCTGGGAGAGGCGTACGCACTTTCCGTCGATGATGTCAATAGCGGGAATTAATTCTATCATGTCAATTAACTGCAAATTACGAATTATCAAATAGCGGCATCTTCCGCCTATAAGTCCAGAAAATTCTGCAGGATACGTTCGCCTACACTTCCACTCTTTTCGGGATGAAACTGGGTGGCATAGAAGTTATCCTTATGCAAAGCGGCACTGAACGGAAGTATATAGTCCGTTACGGCAGCCGTACAATCGTTGACCGGAACATAAAAGCTGTGTACGAAATAGACGAATTCTTCTTTCGTAAAGCCCCTGAAGAGGTCACTTTCGGTCTGCGAAATCGTATTCCAGCCCATGTGGGGAACCTTATCCTCATGCTTTTGCGAAACGAAACGTTTCACGTCGGCATCAAAAATACCGAGGCAATCCACATCTCCTTCCTCCGAATGGCGGCACATCAACTGCATGCCCAGGCAGATACCCAATACCGGCTGACGCAGCTCTTTTATCAGCTTACCCATGCCGCCGGCATTCAGGAAGTTCATGGTTGTCTCCGCCTCACCCACTCCGGGGAAGATAACTTTATCCGCAGCGCGTAACACCTCTTCATCCGCCGTAATCTCCGCCTCAACGCCCAAACGCCTCAAGGCATAGTCCACCGAACGGATGTTACCTGCATTGTATTTGATAACTGCAACCTTCATCAGCCACTAATTAAATATTACGGTCTTATTCTTATACGCCAGCACCTTGCGCTCGATATGCTTCTGAACGGCGCGTGAAAGGACAATCTTTTCCAAATCCTTACCCTTGTTCACCAAGTCCTGCACGGTGTCCTTATGCGTGATGCGCACCACATCCTGCTCGATGATAGGGCCTGCATCCAGCTCCGTGGTAACGTAGTGGCTGGTAGCGCCGATAATCTTCACACCACGCTCAAATGCCGCATGATAGGGTTTCGCCCCTACAAACGCCGGAAGGAAAGAGTGGTGGATATTGATGATTCGGTTGGGATAAGCGTCTATCATCTTCTCGGAAATTACCTGCATATAGCGCGCCAGCACGATGAAGTTCACTTTGTGCTTGGCCAGCAGTTCCATTTCTTTCTTCTCCTGCTCTTCTTTCGTTTCCTTTGTGATAGGGAACAGGTGGAAAGGTATGCCGAAACGTTCCGCCACATGCTGCAAGTCGGGATGATTGCTTATTATAAGAGGTATCTCCACATTCCACTCACCTGCCGTATAGCGTGCCAGCAGGTCGAAGAGGCAGTGCGACATCTTCGACACGAAGATAGCCATACGAGGTTTGGCATCCGAGAAGTAAAGACGGAAATTCATTCCGTACTTCTGCGCATACAACGTTTCAAAATAATCTTCTATTTTCTCTTGAGGAACCAGGAAATTTTCCAATTCCCACTCGATACGCATGAAAAAGATATTCTCTACGTGGTCTACATACTGATCCAGATAGATAATATTACCCTTGTTCACCGTTATAAAGTCCGTTACTTCCGCCAGGATGCCCGGTTTGTCGGGACAGTGAAGTAACAGTTTGGCTGTTTTCATCATCCTAAAATCTCTTTTTTATCGTTTTCTAATTACAACATTCTTGTTTTGAGTTCGCAAAAATAACGATTTATTGCAAAATAACGAACTTTTCGAGCAGGAAGTTTAAAAGTCGGCGTAAAATGTTTCGTTTTCTTCAGAAACAAGGGTTCAATCGGATGCTAAATGCTACATAAACGCTCTATAAACGGTTTTCTAAATAGTTGTTAAATCACGATACTTCCTTTTTTTACAATATTCTCAATATGAGGATGTAAAGTAAATGCAACCAAAAAGCCCCGAAAAAAAGTTTATCGCAGCTATTGCAGGTTCAAAAAAAACACCTACCTTTGCAACCGCAATCGAGAGAGATAGCAATGATAAAATAAAATTCTGGTGCGTTAGTTCAGTTGGTTAGAATACATGCCTGTCACGCATGGGGTCACGGGTTCGAGTCCCGTACGCACCGCAGAATTAGAAATAAAGCTCTGAAACTCAATAAGTTTCGGAGCTTTTTCTTTATACAAATCTCCCCCGGTAATTCACGGCAACCGCCACATGGCTTACCGTGATTGATAAAGAAAAAAAATTCATTCAATAGAATTCTTCTCCTTTCACCGTTCGGAAACAGACAGTCCGTTTAAGCGAAACACACTATGCGCATCGCCTCAACGCATCATGCGTTTACACCGGACGCACAGTGTGTTTTCATCCGTAAACAGTTTATACCACCTCTCCCGCCTTTCACACAGTCCCGTCCATACGGAATAGCGGGCGGATAGGATTTAGCGGATATATTTCATAATTTTCGCAGGCACTCCCCCTACGATTGCATCCGCCGGAACATCTTTCGTCACCACCGCGCCGGCTGCCACCACCGCATTGTCACCAATCGTCACGCCTTGCAGAATAGTGGAATTTGAACCTACCCACACATTCCTGCCAAGCACGATAGGCGCAGGATATGTGGTATGACGGTCTTCGGGCGCAAGCCCGTGGTCGAGGGTTGCAAAAACCACATTATGCCCTATCTGGCAGCCGTCTCCCAACGTAACCCCGCCATGGTCTTGAAAATGGCAGCAGGCATTGATAAATACGTTATCACCGATTTCAATATTCTTTCCGAAATCCGTATAGAACGGCGGAAACACGCGAAGCGAGGGCGGCACGGGCTTTCCGAAAAGTTCGGAGAGCAACGCCCTCACCTCGTCCGGAGCATAATAGGAAGTATTCAATTTAAATGTAACACGTCTCGCCTCATTACTCATTTCGTCCATAAAGCGATGTATCTCTTCCGTATCGAGAGCCTTTCGTGTCTTTACATATTCCAAAAAATCATTAAGTGTCATATAACCAGCTATTAATAAATTACACTGCAAATGTAACCGAATGACAACCGCACCCGTGTGAACGAATTACGGACATTTGTAACCTAATTACTGATTCTGCGCGAAGCGGTGTACTACGTATGATTTTATTCTTTACATTTGTGCAGGACTAAAAACGATACCTTATGAAAGAAGTTATAAAACTGGACACAGTAGACCAATACAACCAATTCTTCGGACTTGAAACCCTGCATCCGCTGGTGAGCGTGGTAGACCTGTCGGAAGCCACCAAGTTCCCTACACATTTTACGATGAACTACGGAATATACGCGCTCTTTCTGAAAAAAGTAAAATGCGGGGACATCCGCTACGGCAGGCAGATTTATGATTACCAGGAAGGGACGGTCACCAGCTTTGCTCCGGGACAGGTCGTGGAAACGGAGATGCAGCAGGGAGTGAAGCCGAGCGCCCACGGTCTTTTGTTCCATCCCGACCTGATTAAAGGAACTTCTTTGGGACAGGACATCAAGCAGTATTCATTCTTTTCGTACGCCTCGGCCGAAGCCCTGCACCTATCCGAGGAAGAAAAAGGCATATTCATGGATTGTCTGGAGAAAATAGAAATGGAACTCCAGCACCCGATCGACAAGCACAGCAAACGTCTGATTTCGCGGAACATCGAACTGCTGCTGGATTACTGCATGCGCTTCTACGAAAGGCAGTTCATCACCCGTTCGGAAAGCAACAAGAGCGTGCTGGTGAAATTCGAAGCCTTGCTCGACGATTATTTCCAAAGCGACAAACCGCAAACGGACGGGCTGCCTTCCGTAAAATACTTCGCCGACAAAGTATTCCTGTCACCCAACTATTTCGGCGACCTGATAAAGAAAGAAACCGGAAAAAGCGCGCAGGAATACATTCAGACCAGAATGATAGATTTAGCCAAAGAGATGATTGCCGGGACGGAAAAGACGGTCAGCCAGATTGCCTATGAGCTGGGATTCCAATATTCGCAGCATTTCAATCGCATCTTCAAGAAGAACGTGGGGTATACACCCGGCGAATACAGAAAACTACAAATATAAAGGTTGCGGATAAGATTGTCCTTATGAAAAAAGAGATACTGAATATAGAGACTGTACATCAATGTAATTGTTGTATGGGCTGCAAGACGCTGCATCCGCTGGTGAGTGTCATCGACTTATCCAAAGCCAACCTGGAGCAGCGCACCATCCGGTGTGATTTCTATACGATTATTCTGATGGAAGGAGAAGCCGGGGAGCTTACGTACGGACGCAAATACTACGATTACTCCAACGCCACACTGATATTCCGTACGCCGGGCGAATCCATAAAGCTGGGTATAAACAATATACTTACTCAAAAAGGCCTGCTGCTGGCATTTCATCCGGAACTGATAGCGCACACTGCATTGGGAAGCCACATCAAGGAGTACTCCTTCTTTTTTTACAAGCTGAACGAATCGCTGCACCTGTCATCGCGCGAAAAGATGAAAATCATAGAATGTATCCGCAATATCGAAGAGGAGCTTCGGCACTCCATAGATTGCCATAGCAAGACGCTGATTTCACGCTATATCGAGTTGCTGCTGGATTATTGCGCACGCTTCAACGAACGCCAGTTCATCACCCGTTGTGAGGCCAACAAGGCGATTCTGCACAAAACGAAGTTGCTGCTGAGCGAATATATCTCGTCCGGCAAGCTGGAAGGCGGTGTGTTGCCCACAGAGGAATATTGCGCGGACGCCCTTCGCCTGTCCCCCTGTTATTTCGGTGATTTGCTAAGGTTTGAAACCGGAAAAAGTATTCACGAATATTTCCAGCTAATGCGGCTCAACATCGCAAAGAAAATGTTGCTGGACAAGGAGAATGCCGTAGGCACGGTAGCCAAGAAATTAGGGTATGCCAATACGCAGTATTTTACCGGCCTGTTCAAGAAGATAACGGGGATGACACCGACTGAATATAAATATGCGCAGAATTGACAGGACGGTTGTCCATATGCCGGTCACCCTACTCAATTCAGATAAGTAATCTCCCCTATTACGGGCATCAGGACATCCAGTGAGTCTTTCTCCTTCAGATTCACGGCATTCCTTAACGGTTCATCCCAACGGTGTCTTGCCAAGGCAAACTTCGAGTGATGAACCGTTAAGTATTTCTCCGCTTTCAAATCTTCGGCTGCCTGCGCAAGATAAGCGGGCATGGTATGGATATACTTCCAGTCCTCATTATACTGCCCGTTCTCCAGTATGGCAAGATCGATTCCCGGATATTTCTTACCGATTTCGGCAAAACGCGTGTCATATCCGCCGTCTCCGCCCATATAAATCTTTTGCGAGGGAGTTTCAATAAGGAAAGAAGCCCAAAGCGACTGATTGGATTTCAGGAAACGTCCGGAGAAATGACGGGAAGGCAGGCAGTGAATAAGAAAGCCCTCATCGAGCCCGGCATCTTCAAACCAGTCCAGTTCCACCAAACGCGACTTGTCGAAGCCCCAATATTCAAAATGCTCGCCCACCCCCAGCGGACAAACGACCTTACCCGTACGCTCCTTCAATTGCATCACCGTGCCGTAGTCCAAATGGTCCCAATGGTCGTGCGTGATAACCAGGTAATCAATGTCGGGCATATCTTCCGGCTTGTAAATATCCGTACCTTTAAACGGCTTGTTAAGGAAAGAAAGCGGGGCGGCCGCACAGAAAACGGGGTCTACCAATATCCGCTTGCCGTCCGCCTGGATAAAATAAGAAGAATGGCCGAACCACACCAGCACATTCTCATCCCGTCCTATGCTTTTCAAGTCCGTCTTGACGGCCGGAACATCTTCTTGTGGACGAAGCCCTTCCTCTTTTTTGAAAACAAAACTCCATAAAGCGCCCAAACGGCCTTTCTTTGCCGTCATCTGCACAGTGGGATGCAGGTTATGGAACTGCCCGTCCCTGTAATGAGGCGACTTTCTGATTCGCTCCAGCCGTTCTCCCTGCGGCAGTCTCCCAAACTGCGGGCGGTTGACAAATACAATACCCGCCACGCCTGCCGCTATAATCACACCCGCTATTATTCCTATTATCATATATACCTTTTTCTTTTTCCGTGACTTCATACTTCAAACTACATTAAACCTGTGCAAATGTAGGCTTACTTCCTCAGTTTAGCAACATACAGATTACGGATGTTGTTATCAATATTACTGTTTTTCTCAATAAATCATTACCTTTGCGGCAAAATTACAAATAAATAAACGAATAAAAACAACAGGGAACAATGAGTGTACACGATTTATGCTGCATCGGTTATATCACACAGGACAAGATAGTTACCACCAAGAATACGATATTCATGCCGGGCGGCACTTCTTTCTATTTTGCGCATGCCATCAAGCATCTCGACCCGAATGGCTTTTTATTGGTTACGGCTCTGGCCGATGCCGACATGAGCGTAGCGGAAGATATACGGAAAGAAGGCATCGAAGTGAAAACTCTGCCCAGCGTCCATTCCGTCTGCTTTGAAAATATATACGGAGAAAATCAGAACGAACGTACGCAACGTGTCACGGCAAAGGCCGATCCGTTTACAATGGAAGGTTTGCGGGACATCAACGCCCGGATTATTCATTTGGGCAGTCTGCTGGCTGACGACTTTTCGCTGGACGTCATCAAATACCTGTCGGGCAAAGGACTGCTGTCGGTAGACGTTCAGGGCTTTCTGCGCAAGGTGGATAATGAAAAGGTGCTGCCCGTGGACTGGCCGGAAAAGAAAGAAGCCTTGAAGCATATCCATATATTAAAAGCCAACGAAACCGAAATGGAAGTGCTCACCGGATGCAAAGAGCCCCATGAAGCCGCCCTGCTCATTGCCGACTGGGGCGTGAAAGAGGTATTGCTGACACTGGGAGACAAAGGCTCGCTGATATACGCCAAAGGACAATTCCACGAAATCCCCGCCTACTCCGCCCTGCAAATAGTGGATGCCACAGGCTGCGGAGATACCTATATGGTGGGGTATCTGTATATGCGGAACAAGGGCGCGTCCTATCAGGAAGCGGGCTGCTTTGCCGCTGCCATGTGCACCATCAAGCTGCAAACGCACGGGCCGTTCCGCGGAACCGAGGCCGAAATCAGAAGGATAATCAATCTCGCGTAAAGAAAAACGTTCTCTTTACGGAACGAGAGTCACTAAAGAGCTGAGAGTGTGTCAAAACAAAAAAACGGTAAGCGTTTTTTTGTTTTGACACACTCTCGTTATTACCCTATCGGCTTATCCGCTCAAGAAGCCAACCCGAATTTCTTCAAGTCCTCTTCCACGCTGCCGATGCCCGCGATATGGAACATATCCACCAATACCTTAGCCACATTCGGAGAAAGGAACGCAGGCAAAGTAGGGCCTAAATGTATTTCTTTCACTCCCAAACTCAACAGCGCCAACAATACGATTACGGCTTTCTGTTCATACCAGGCTATATTATAAACAATAGGCAGCTCGTTTATATCATTAAGCCGGAACACCTCTTTCAGCTTCAAGGCGATAACCGCCAGAGAATAGCTGTCGTTACACTGTCCGGCATCCAGTACGCGGGGAATGCCGTTGATGTCGCCCAGGCCGAGCTTGTTATAGCGGTACTTGGCACAACCAGCCGTAAGGATTACAGTGTCCTGAGGCAATGATTTGGCGAATTCCGTATAGTAGTCGCGGCTCTTCATACGTCCGTCGCACCCTGCCATTACGATAAAGCGACGAATCGCGCCGCTCTTTACGGCATCCACCACCTTATCCGCCAGTTGCAGAACCTGGTTGTGGGCGAAACCGCCGATAATCTCCCCGCGCTCAATCTCCGTAGGCGGTTGGCACTGTTTGGCCATCTCTATGATTTCGGAGAAATCTTTCCTGCCCGCCGCGTCCTTCTCGATATGCTTGCAGCCCGGATACCCGGTAGAGTTGGTGGTAAACATTCTTTCCTTATATACGGCATTCGCCAGCGGCGGCACGATACAGTTTGTAGTAAACAGGATGGGACCGTTGAAAGCCGTAAACTCTTCACGTTGCTTCCACCAGGCATTACCGTAGTTGCCCACAAAATGAGAGTACTTCTTAAAGGCGGGATAATAATGCGCCGGCAACATCTCGCTGTGTGTATATACATCCACGCCCGTACCTTCCGTCTGTTTCAACAGTTCTTCCAGGTCTTTCAGGTCATGTCCGCTAATCAGGATGCCCGGACGGTTCTTGACACCGATATTCACTTTGGTGATTTCGGGATTTCCATAAGTTCCCGTATTCGCCTCGTCCAGCAGCGCCATGGTCTTTACCCCGAAACCGCCGGCTTCGAGCACCAACTGCGTCCATTCGTCCGCCGAAAGCGAGCGGCAGGCTATCGTAGCCAACGCGTGTTGCATAAAGACATGAATATCATTGTCGTTGAAGCCCAAACGCATGGCATGTTCCAAATAGGCCGCCATACCTTTCAAACCGTACGTCAGCAGTTCTTTCAGCGAACGGAGATCCTCGTCGGGTTCACGCAACACGCCTACCGACTTCGCCTTTTCCGCATAATCGGCGCGTGTTCCCTGCCAGGAGAGTTCGTCCACTTCCGGCAAAAATACATTGTTACGCTTGGCTTCATCCATCAAGCGGTTGCGCAGGGCAAGCCCCTTGTCCACCCGCTGCAGGATGCTTTCATCATCGAAATTGGCATTCGTAATCGTGGAGAACAGGGCATCCACCACAAATACATCGGCCTCTCCGGGCACGGGGCATCCGGCTTTACGCAAGGCATCGGTCACCACCGAAACGCCTCTGACCACAAACAGCAGCAAATCCATGGCCTGCGCCGTATGGCTTTCTTTTCCGCACACACCTTTCAGCATACAGCCTACTCCTTTGGCTGTTTCCTGGCATTGATAACAAAACATGTTCATTTCCATTTTCTTATTCATTTAGAAGTTTATACCTACTTTCTGTCAACACTTTCCCCGTCGTTTGGTTTCCTATAAAGAAAGTGTTTCACTATCTTTGTGCAAAGATGGGGATTCGCACTTGCGTAAACTGTCACGTATGTTACACCAAACCACAAAAAAACAAAAAGAGAATGGAAATATATCCGCTACTGAAAATGCCGCCCTTCCAGGGAACCACGGAAGATGAATTATTACCCCTTATCCTCGCCCCCGAGCATGCGTGCCGACTGTACAAGCCGTCCGACTTCATAGCCATGCAGGGAGAAGTGTACCGTTCCCTGTTTCTCCTGTGCAGCGGCAAGGTACGTACGCAAATGGTTAATGCGGAAGGTAAGCAACTGACCATCGAGACCCTGAAAGCCCCGCAACTGCTTGCTCCCGCATTCGTCTTTTCATCAGAGAACCGCTTCCCTGTCAATATCGAAGCGATAGAAGAATGTGAAATCCTTGTCGTAAACAAAAACGCCTTTCTGGACTTCCTGCACCAATATCCCGTAGCGATGCACAACTTTTTAAGGCTGGTATCGGACAGAACCCTGTTCCTTTCCAAAAAGCTGAATGCCTTTGCCCTGCAAAGCCTCAAATCGCGTCTGCTGAACTATCTGCGCATGCACGGCTCCATACTCAACCAGCAGGAAGTGGCGCAGATACTCGGCGTGGCACGTCCTTCACTGGCACGGGCGCTGTCCGAGCTTGCCGGCGAAGGGTGTATACGCATGGAAGGAAAAGAGATACAAATTATTAAGACTAAATAAGTAAGATACAAACTATTAAGACTGAACAAGCAAGATACAAACTACTAAGACTGAACAAGTAAGTCATAAATAAGTCATAAATAAGTGTTGAAATTTAATTTATAGCAGTAACGAGGATATAGCGTAACCTAAGGCTGAAAGCCTGTTTATCTTATAGCCCGGGGCAACACCCCGGGAGTACGAATATGAATGACATTACGCCCTATAAGGGCAAAAGATTTGCATATTCGTCTTTTGCCCTTACAGGGCGCAGAATACCACGAACATTTATTCCCGGGGTGTTACCCCGGGCTTAGAGATAAGAGCCTTTCAGGCTGAAAGCTAAAAATCCTTCAAGCTGAAAACTAAAAATCTTTCAAGCTTAGATTATTCTTGCTATAAATTAAATTTCAACACTTACTTAAGTAAGTCATAAGTAAGTATTAAGTTATATCAAGCGGATACGCCGCAGCCACAGATAATAACCCGTCAGCGGAAGTGTGCCGCCCAATAGTGCGGCAATGAACGTCAGTATCCGGGTGAAAATGCCGCCCCAACTACCCACATGTACGGAATATATCCAACCCCGCATCTTGCCCGAAGCGTCGGTATCCTTATATAAGGTAACTTCGGTGATTTCGCCGTCCTGCGGATTAAAGGCATAACGGTCGGCAGCCCGCTGATTGCCGAAACGCTCAAAAGAGACGCTGGCAGAGCCGTTGGAAACTGTAATCTGCTTATAGCCGGCATTACGCGCTTTCAGTTCCTCGTACACTTGCTGCCAGCAAGCATATGGCGAGGTATGCTCTCGATTTCTACGACCTTCTTCGGAAGAGTTACGCCCGGACTTGCCACCGTGAGCCGTTTGCAGTGTACCATGAACCGTTTGCGGTGTGCCGTGAACCGTTTGCAGCGCACCATGAACCGTTTGCGGTGTGCCGTGAGCCGTTTGCAGCGCACCATGCCCCGCCCTTTGTTTCATCTCTACTCCGAACACCTTATAAAAGCCCGCGCGATACCACGAGAAAGACCATGTCAGTCCGGTCAGAGCCATTGCCAAAAGCAATACAAGCGCATACATACCGCCCGCCACGTGCAAATCGTACCAAAAGCGGCGCCGGCCTTTACCGACGGCAATCTTCAGGCTGTTCTTCAGCGCTTTCTTTGTGCGAGGCCACCAGATGACAATGCCCGATATGAGCACGAATACGAACATCAGCGTACTGACCCCTACAATCATCTTGCCCCAAAATATTCCGCCGTCCGGTTTCATTCCGTCCAGCAGCCAACGATGCAGCTTAAACATGGTGAGGAAGAACGGCGCACGCTCGTGCCTGCCCTTTACCTCACCGGTATACTGGTCTACATAAACGGACGCCCGTCGCGGTTTCGACAGATTGACCTGATAAGCACGTTCCGCATCGGAAGAAATGGAGACACCTGTAACGGCAACACTGTCCGGCAATGTCCCGGCGACTTTCTCTATCAGGTATTCCACAGGAAGCGGAGCGCCGCTTACCTTTTCCACATAATAGAGGTCGCGCCTGCACAATTCCGTTACTTCATCTTCAAATACCAGTGCAGCGCCCGAAAGGCAGATAACCGTAATAATCAGCCCGAAAGGGACAGACAGCCACAGATGTATTTTACGAAATGCTTTCTTCATGGCAGTTAATTAAGAGGGCTCAGCTTACCGATACCTGTAATCTGCGTAGCCTCTACCGTGACACCTTTCGTGGCAGTAGCGCTGGACGGGTCTATCTTATAAACAGCCGGATGCCCGTCGGTAGTTGTCACAGCCATATAGGCATAGCCGTTTTCCGTATACGGGGTGTTGCCGAAACCGGAAATCAAGTCTGCCGACGGAAGGCCGGTGACATACGTAAGTTTCTTGCTTCCAGCTTTAAAGACAGCCAGCTCTTTGGCCTCAAAGCCTGTTTCCGTCAGAGGACGGTCGTACATCAGCAGCAGGAAATAGTCGTCCGCAATATGCCAGCAACGCAGGAAGGATTTTCCGCCGCTTTGCTCCTCCAAGTCACAGTAATAGCTGTCGAAGTCTTCCTGGCCGTCAGGGATGCGTACCACACCCGCCGGCAAGGTTGTCCGCTGGCGGACATCGCTCATGGTCTTGGCATAACTTGGAGAGAATACGTAAATATCACCGTTGTCAGCTTCCCAGATAGTCTGGTAATACTGGGATTTGAAGCGGCCGCAGGCATAACTGATTTTGTCTGTCTTGATGAGCTTCTTTGTCGTCATGGCGGCATCATCAAAAATTGCCACCCAACACTCGTTGGGGTACTGCGTCCACTGCAACTCACCTTTCTTGTAAGCACTGCTGTTGGAACCGCCGTCTTCGGTCTTTACCAACGTCTCGTTACCCGGCAATATATACTTACCGCCGTCTACGGCAGCGCCATACTGGCTCAACCCCATGGGAACGGCTGCGCTGTATATCTTTTTGTTATGTTCCAGAATGCCCGCCAATGTCACGAACTCACCGTTGCCCAGGAAGTTCTCGGACATATAGGCTTTTACTTTCGTATCATTGGTTTTGAACGTTTCGGCCGCTACATCCAGATAAGAGAGTAAGAACATTTTAGGCAGATACTGCTTGTCATCGGCATACTCCGTAGGGCCATCGCCGGTAGAGGCGGTGATGATATACTTGTCGTAGATGCCGTAAGTGGTGAATCTCTTGACGGCGAACTCTCCCGAGCGCGCCTGCACTTCGTTGGCGGAGTTCATGATATAAGAACGGGTAGTTCCGGCATTACCCTGATTATAAGTCAGTCCATAGAGATACTGATCCTTATAGAACACCCATTGGGAAGCGCCGTCGTTGACAAGTCCGTTGTTGACGGTAGAAACAGAGCCTTCGTCCAAAGTCTTGGAAGTCAGCAAGACGTTAGTCGTATTACCAGAGGCCGTGACAGAGGCAGCGACCACAAAATCGCCTTTGGTCTCATTATTGTTTCCGCCGCCCGGCACTTCCGTATCCGTACAAGATGTCAATGCCAGTCCTGTCATCGCGGTTGCGAAAAGTCCGGCTAAAAAGAAATTCTTTTTCATGATGTTTTTACCTTATTATATTATACTAATCGTTATTGATTTATTTATCAGCTTAATTACCGAAGTATACGCGTACCTTCCCATAAAATGCCCGTCCGGCTTTCTGCAGACTGAAGTTATCGTACAGTTTCTCATCCGTGAAGTTCCGGCACTCGAACGACAGGTTGTAGCGTCCGCCGTGGAGACTGTAAGAAAGGCTCAGGTTGTGTGAGAACTGGTTGGGAACCACATAGTCGCCTTTATTCGAACCGATTTTGGAAGAATAATAGGTAAAGCTATGCAAGTACTGATTGTCGTAGGATACGGTCAGCGCATTTCCCTTTTTCCCGAGGTCGCGCCAGTAGAATGTCACGTCGGAATCGGCAAAGATATACGGCAGGTTGGGCATGCGTTCCTTATAGGCTATATTTTCCGCGCTGCCGGATATGGACGTTTTCATATTATCGCGTACGTTCATCTGCGTAAAGTTACCGCCCACGCTCACCCATTTGCCAAAGCCGTAACGGGCGGAGATGTTATATCCTTTCGTCAGCACCTTTCCGTAGTTTATATAAGTGGCCGCGGATTTACCGCCGCTCAGGTCGGTGATGTTGCGCTGGATATAGTCTTTGGTGTTACGGTACACCAATCCGCCTTCCACATATACGGAATGCTTGCCGAAAGTCTTATTATAGCTCAGGTTCAGATTGATGTTATCGCTGTTCTCCGGACGGATGCCGATGTCTCCCATTTCCAAGTCTTCGTTACCGAACATTTCTTCGATAGTAGGCAGACGGTAGGCTTTTTCGTAGGACAGTTTGGCTTGCAGCCCCGGCAGGATGAAGTAAGTGCCCGCCGCTCCATACCCTATGGAACTTACGCTGCGGGTGGTACGCACATAGTCGTCCTGGTTGGTATTGGTAGCCACCGGTCCGGCAACAAATTGATTGTAATACTTACCGAATACGGATAAGTTCCAGGTTTCGGACGGCATCAGGCGGTAAGAAAGACCGGAGATGTTCTTGCGGGTTTCCTTGGCGATGGCATCCGACTGCTCTTCTTTGGCGAGCAACGAAGTATTGGAACGGCTGAAAGCATTCAACACGTGATTGAACGTCAGCATGTGCATCTTCCCGAGACGGTAGTTGGCCGTAAACGTACCATTCCAGTTGTTGTTATCGGCACGCGAGTGCTGGTAAGACTGCTCGCCGGGAGAGTTCAGCGGTTTCCTGTCTCCGTACCAGTTGTACTTATAGGAAGCAGTGTCCACGTTTGTCGTCAGGTTCTTGTTATAGTTCACGGTCAGCACCACATCCAGCCCTTTCGCAAACAGGTTGCGCTTGTTATACTCCAGCGAGGGCATCAGCGAGTGTCCCTTGCGGTGCTTCTGTCCGTACACTATGTCCTGACGCACACCGGTCTGTATATCCTGGTACATATTGGAATAGGTGAAACCGAACATCAGACGGTCGGCCCACTTCTTGTCGATAACGCCCACCTTGCCGATAATCGCCTCATTATGGTAGGTATCGTTGAAACGCTTTACGCGTACTTTCTTGTCACGGTCTATCCGGCCCGTTTCAAAGTCTTCCACCGGAGCGTCGATGTGATAGTCATTGTCCGAATAATTCTGGAACGCATTGATTTCGTACGTAAAACCGTTCTTAAAGGTCTGCCCGAAGTTTACGTTGGATTTATGCGTATTGAACGAACCGTAAGAGTAGGACGCATCCAGAAACCAGCGGCGGCGTTTCTTGTTCGTAACGATATTGATAACTCCGCCGATAGCATCCGTTCCGAAGCCCACAGGCACTACGCCTTTATACACTTCGATACGGTCGGCAAAATTCACCGGGATATTGTTCAGCCCGAACGAGCTTCCGACACCTTCCTGCGGAACACCGTCGATAAACACCTTTACGTGTTTCCCGCTGAAGCCGTCCAGCATGAGCTGCATGTCCGAACCTACCCCGCCCGACTCGCGCAATTTCATGCCCGGCGCTTTGGTCAGTGCGTCACTCAGGTTCTTCGTGGTGTTCTGCAGCTCTTTCGTATCCACCGCCACAGCATTGAATGCCGACCGCTTGATGCGGCTTACGCCCGTTGACACTACCGTTACTTCATCCAGTTGCTGGGTTTCGGGAGTGATTGTGATATTCTGTTTCACCCTTTGCCCTCTGAGCAGCGTCACCGCTTTCTCTACGGTTTTATAGCCGACAGCCGACACTACCAGCGTATAGTCACCCGCAGGCGCACTCACATGATAAATACCTTCGTGATTGGTTATCCCCCCGTAACCGGTCCCTTTCAAGTAGACTGTCGCAAAATCCACGACTTCTTTCTCCGTAGACAGGATTTTACCGGAAATCATCGTTTTACCCGGCTTCTGCGCGTATGCAGAAAATGCACACGCAGACAGGAAGAAAAGGAGTAGGTTTGATATAACTGTTTTCAATTTGAAATGATTATTAAGTTGTTACTAATACCGATGCAAAGATCATCAGAAAAAGAACACCGCACAATCACTTGTTTTAGGTAATTACATCAACGCTATTCTAAGAAAGTATCATACCCGCAATCGCTATTGATAGGTATATTCCATTATTTCATTCGCGGTTCATCAAGCGGTGTTCAGCCATTCGTTCGTATTTCGTTCCGGGACGTCCGTAGTTTGCGTACGGGTAAATGGATATGCCGCCGCGCGGGGTGAAGATTCCCGTAACCTCAATGTACTTGGGATTCATCAGACGAATGAGGTCTTTCATTATAATATTTACGCAATCCTCGTGGAAAGCGCCATGATTACGGAAACTGAAAAGATAGAGTTTCAGGCTTTTGCTCTCCACCATTTTCACATCGGGGATGTAGCTGATACGGATTTCCGCGAAATCCGGCTGTCCCGTTATGGGGCAAAGGCTGGTGAACTCCGGACAGTTGAAACGCACCCAATAATCATTACCGGGATGCTTATTGTCAAACGCTTCCAATACTTCGGGGGCATAATCCTGCTTATACTCCGTTTTTCTTCCCAATAAGGAAAGCTGGTCTTTTAATTCGGTCATATTATCAAGTAGTTGAAATTTAGTTTATATCAGGGCTATCTATCATTCAGAGCGTATCTGTTTACTTAATTGATTTCAATTCATTTTCCAGAGATTAAAAGAGGTTATCGCTTACCCGCCAAATACTTTTCCAATCCTTCTCTACGCAGCTTGCAGGCCGGGCAGTGTCCGCAACCGTCACCGGGTATGCCATTGTAGCAAGTCAGTGTTTCGTGACGAATCAGGTCGAGTACTCCCAACTCATCCGCCAATGCCCACGTTTCGGCTTTATCTATCCACATCAGCGGGGTGTGCAGTACAAACTGCCCGTCCATGGCAAGGTTGAGCGTTACGTTGAGCGACTTGATAAACGCGTCCCGGCAATCGGGATAACCGCTGAAATCCGTTTGCGACACACCCGTCACGATATGATCGATGCCTTTCTCGCGTGCATAGACAGCGGCAATGCTCAGGAAGAACAAGTTACGTCCCGGCACAAAAGTGTTCGGAACACCGTCTGCCGGCTTTTCCTTATCCATCACCATACCGGGGTCTGTCAACGAATTATGCCCCAACCGGCCAATGAAAGAAACATCCATCACTTCAAACTCCACTTCCGCTTTACGCGCTATTTCCCGCGCCAGCTCCACTTCCTTCCGGTGTTTCTGCCCATACAGGAAGCTCAACGCGTACACTTTCTTAAACTCACGCTTTGCCCAGAACAGGCAGGTTGTCGAATCCTGCCCACCGCTGAATACGACTAATGCTGCTTCTTTATTCATGATTGCTATTATTTATAAGAACAGTAGTCGGAAGTTGCGTCAAAATACACTTGATAATTTTTTCAGGCACAACCCCTTCCACACTTGATGTCAGATTTCAGTGATTTTCCACACTTTATAAGAGATTCCCTCATCATAGACATCACTTCCGTCTATCCTTTTAATGGCTTTCACCACCCGGATTGTCACCGGAAGAATCATTACCTCATACAGGGATTTCAGTACTATCTGAATGCACATCATCACCAGCAATTCCTGCCATGCGATAATGCCGCCAAAGGCTACCGGAAAGAATATCAGCGAATCGGCTGTCTCGCCCACCACCGTAGACCAGATGGCGCGTGCCGAAAAATGACGCCCGCCGCTCGCCACTTTCATGCGGCTCATCACATAGGCGTTGAGAAACGAACCTACCAGAAATGCCGACAAGCTTGCAACGACAATACGCGGCGCCATGCCGAAAACGAAGTTGAAATGAGGCGCTCCTTCCCAAAAAGGAGCGGCAGGCAAGGCCACGGCAATCAGCCCCAGCATCACCACAAAGAAGTTCATGGCGAAGCCGCTCCAGATAATCAGGCGCGCCTTACGAAAGCCCCACACCTCGGCAATGCAGTCGTTGATGATATAAGAGACGGGAAACACTAACAGTCCGGCGGTAACGGTTATGCCGAAAACCTGAATGACTTTTGTTTCAAGGAGATTAGCCGCTATCAAACAGACATTGAACAGAATGCCCAGCAGCATAAAGGGTACAGATACTTTTTGCTTCATATTCCTGTTTTTTACGTGGTGTTCTAGAATACACGACCGCTATTCGCGGCATCATACATTTCAGTTTATGATTTCACTCTTGTTAAATCGGGCGCAAAGATACGCTTTCTTTCGGTGACCGCAAA
Source organism: Bacteroides clarus (assembly GCF_015555825.1). Lineage (NCBI taxonomy): Bacteria > Pseudomonadati > Bacteroidota > Bacteroidia > Bacteroidales > Bacteroidaceae > Bacteroides > Bacteroides clarus. The sequence continues at coordinate 64,726 of NZ_JADNLF010000012.1, forward strand.
ACCATTTTAAATTTAAGTTGTTCAAAGCACATTCACCAAAACCTAACTTAAATGAAAACAATCTTAAAAGTAATGTTTCTGCTGTGCGGCGCAGGACTGTCGGCAGTTGCAGCCCACGCGCAAAAAAAAGTGATTATCGAAGACGAGTCTCCCAAAGGTGTCGTACTGGTCACCATAGACAAGGCGGGCGATGAGATAATCCGCATCATGAATGAGTCGCAACTGCCTTACATCCATGAACCGCAAGCTCCCCGCTTCCTGCTGACGGACAGAAAAGGCAAGTTCGCCCTGGGTATCGGTGGCTATGTACGCGCTACGGCGGAGTATGATTTCGGCGGCATCGTCGACAACATCGACTTTATCCCCGCCTATATCCCTGGTGGAAGCAAAATCAAGAACCAGTTTCAAATGGATGCCAGCACTTCCACCATCTTCCTGAAGCTGGTGGGGCATACCAAGATTCTCGGCGACTTCATCGTGTACACCGCCGGTAACTTCCGGGACGGTTCCAACAAAGGCTTCCAACTGCGCAATGCCTACGTGTCTTTTCGTGACGTAACGGTAGGCTATACCTATGGCGGTTTCATGGACTTGGGGGCACTGCCTTCCACTATCGACTTCCAGGGTCCCAACGGAGCCACCTTTTACCGTGCCACCCAAGTGGCATATACCTACAAGGGGCTGAAAAACTTCCGTTTCAACGCTTCCGTCGAAGTACCTTCCGTAGACGGTACGACCGACAGCGGGCTTGACATCGCGCAACAGCGTATGCCGGATTTCACCGCTTACGCACAGTACGGCTGGAACAGCAAAAGCCACTTGCGTGTGGGCGGACTTATCCGCAGCATGACGTACACCAGCACGCTGAGCGACAAGGCGCATGCCGTTACCGGATTCGGCGTACAGGCATCCGCCACTTTCAATGTAGGCAGGCAATGGCAGGTATTCGGACAGGCCACCTACGGAAAAGGCATCGGACAATACCTGAATGATATCAGCAACCTGAACGTGGACATCGTTCCCGATCCCGACAAAGAGGGGAAGATGCAGGCGTTGCCGATGCTGGGCTGGTATGCGGGATTGCAATATAATATCAGTCCGAAGGTGTTCCTCTCAAGCACATACAGCATGTCACGCCTTTATTCTGAAAACGGATATCCCGCCAACGAACCGTCTACGTACCGCTATGGACAATATTTCGTAGCGAACCTGTTTTGGAATGTCACTCCCAATATGCAGGTGGGTGCGGAATACCTGCGCGGATGGCGTACGAATTTCGATGATTCCACCAATCATGCCAACCGTATGAACCTGCTGGTGCAATATTCTTTCTGATTGGCGCAAGACTCTTTCTAATCTGTATAAAAACGAAGAAGGGGATGTATCCGTAACGGACATCCCCTTCTTCCATATATAAAGGTTGGATTATGAAATATCAGAAGCGATAGTCGATGCTCAGACCGAAAACTTTGTTGGTGCGGCTGTACACGTTGGTACCGGGCAAGCCTAAACCGTTGTAGTTTTGAGTGGTCTTTGTATAATCTTCATAGTTGGTCCACATATAGCCCACATTCAAGTCGGCTCTTTCCGAAAGCTGCAATTTTGCGCCTATACCCAAAGAGTAAGAATCGCAGGAGAAGCTGGTATCGGTCTGGTAGTTATCGGACAAGCCGTAATCGGTGAACTGTACACCGCCGCTCAGGGTCAGTCTTTTGATTACATCCCATTCTATACCTGCCAGATACTCGTTCGTGCCTTTTGTCAGGTATTTCTGTTTGCCGTCGGCCATACCCGCGTTCTTGTCATCGTAGAAGTGGTACTCCACCGATGCGCGCAGCACGGGAAGGAACTCATAAGCAGCGGCTACCGAAAGCATGGCGGGAATATCGTTCGGAGTATTTACACCATGTTTGTAAGCTTCCAACTCGCTTTCGGGAGCGCCTACCATGCGTAATGAGTTCAGTTTGGTATTATTTTCGATGTTCAGGTTGGCTTTGAACTCGTATTTAGCGCCAATAGTCAGTTTGCCGAACTTAGCGTCCAAGCCGATAACCGGAGTAAATCCCCAACCGGTCTGGCTGCAATCCAGGTCGATGCCGATAAGCTCGGTACCAACGGGTATCGCTCCCCCGGCAGGCAAAGGCAGATTGACGGCGGCGCTGGCATTCAACGCACCCTTATAACCACCGGTAAAGTAGTTCATGCGCCCGCCCGCAAAAGCGGAAAGCCAATCCGTTATTTTATAAGTCAAACCCAGCTGTACGGAATAAATGTACTGCTTGCCGTCCATATAGCTGTTCAGCGAATAGGCATTACCCGGAATGCCTTGTTGACCCAATCCGCCTATTACCATGGCATCGAACATGGAAAGACCGTCGTCAAACGAAGCTTTTCCACCGCCACCGGTGATACCGAAGAAACCGGAGATAGTCCAATCACCTTTTTTATAAGCCGCAAAGACGCTGGGGATAACAGGCGCCGACGCCTTACCCTCGTAATACTTATCCAAGCCCAAAGCCTCGCATGAAGCATCGATATTTCTTGTTTGGAACGCACTCTGAATACTCAAGGACGTATAAAATCCGTCTTTCGGCAAAAAGGCCAGACCCGCAGGATTGGACAAAGCCGCATCCACACCGGTAGTATTTGCACCACGGGATAACATACGAAGAAAAGCAGGGTGTTGATTTGTATTTGTCAGGAGACCTCCCGCAAAAGTTGGAATTGAAACGATTAGCATCGCAATGCTAATCAATGAAATTTTTCTCATCTAAATCTTTTTTATTGTTTTCGGGCGCAAAGGTACAATAATATTGCACATGAAAAACTGTTTTGTGCATTTAATTTATAACAAGTAAAGAAATTAATTGAAAAAATCAATAGTTTCTATTGAAACATTTAAGCAGATACTCAATATAGGGTGAGATACTCCTTGATTTATCACTGCCATAATTCAGCGAACAGCGTTTCCATAATGAAAGGAAAAGACCGCTAATCTTAAATCATTCCACCACGGGGTAAGTTTCGTTCCATCATGGTGGAACGAAACTTTCTCCATGGTGGAATAAAACTTACCCCATGCCGGAACGATATAAGTAAGGCATGCTAAATCATTAATCTCCCGAAAGGGAAAAGAAGTGTTTACAACCGATTATTAATCAATGATGTGTAAGCACATCGTATTCATTATCTGTTTATTTCTAATTCTTTTTCGATTTCTTCAATCGTAGGCAGGCTGCCTCGGAAGTCTTTCGGCAAGGCTTGTCCCAACTCATAGTCGGAAATTCCGATTGTTTTTTGGATATCACGCAAGGCATATTCAGCCTTGATACGGTCTTTGCTCTTGCAAAGCAGCAGTCCGATAGTCCGGTTATCTCCCTCACGGCAAAGAATATCATCCACAGCGGAACAGTAGAAATTCAATTTGCCGATATACTCCGGTATGAACTCGGTATCTTTTAATTCAATCACCAAATATCTGTGCAGAAACGCATTATACATCAATATGTCGATATAATAATCATCACCCGACACCTCTATGTGATACTGCCGACCCATAAAGGCAAAACCGGCTCCCATTTCCACGAGGAATTTCTCTACATGCTTCACCAAACCGATTTCCACATCACGCTCATTGTAGTGGTCGGTGAAAGTCAGCATATCGAATATATATGGGTCTTTGAGCATGGATTTTACATCGTCCGCTTCCGGTGCAGGCAGGGTTTCAGTGAAATTGTTTGCCAACGCTCCATGCTTGCCGTAATCATCAAGTCTGATGGCTTCTTGCAGATAGCGTGTCGTCCAATGATTGGTAATGCTTTGCACCATATACCAATACCGTGCGCGAATATCCTTGACCTGCTTTATCAGAACAAGATTATGCGTCCAATCCAGATACTTGATGGGAAGAGTAAAATTATATTCGTCTAATTGCGAAATCACTGATTTCGTAATTGGAGAAGCAGTTCCTTTCACCATCGTAAGTTCTTGATTATATTCGTTGAAGAACTGCACCATATATTGCATATTGCGCACAGTAAATCCTTTTATTTCGGAATAATCGTTCTTCAAATCCACAGACAACCGCTGCAAAGTTTTCTTACCCCAACCTTCATCATCTTGACTTTGCTGTAACATTTCACCAACGTCCCAATACATCCGAAGCATTTCCTCATTGGCTGCATAAATCACCCGTTGCTGTGCAATCAGTACCCTTTGCTTGATTTTGCGAAGCAATGCCGCATAACCACGAAAGTTATCCGCCAAGTTATCATTCCCTTTCATTTCTGTATTTTCAGCCATAGTCTTCTTTTGTTTATTTGCAAAGTTACTCTTTTGATTTAACTGTACATCAAAACCTTACGGTTATTTGAATGTATTTCTATATAGGTTATCTTTTCATCGAACTGTGATGAACCTGTCCTGAACCTTATTATCTTTATATGTGTTATTTATATCGGTAATAAGCGAAATATTCTAAAAACTTAAAAACTCATGGCATATACTATTGCATTCTTCGGCAGCAAGCCTTACGATGAGGCTTCATTCAATGAAAAAAACAGTGAATACGGTTTTGAACTCCGTTATTATAAGGGGCATCTCAACCTGAATAACGTGATACTGACACAAAGTGTGGACGCGGTGTGTATCTTTGTAAACGATACGGCCGACGCGGAAGTCATCCGGCAAATGGCGGCAAACGGAGTGAAGCTCCTTGCCCTGCGCTGCGCCGGATATAATAATGTAGACCTGAAAGCAGCGGCGGAAAACGGTATTACCGTCGTACGTGTTCCCGCCTACTCCCCTTATGCGGTGGCGGAATACACCGTTGCCCTCATGCTCTCCCTTAACCGGAAAATACCCCGTGCCACCTGGCGTACGCGTGACGGCAACTTCTCCCTGCACGGTCTTTTGGGATTCGATATGTATGGCAAAACGGCCGGCATCATCGGCACAGGCAAGATCGCCAAAAAGTTAATCACCATCCTGCGCGGTTTCGGCATGAATATCCTTGCCTACGACCTGTATCCCGACTACAATTTCGCCCGTGAGCATCAGGTAGTATATACCACACTGGATGAATTGTATCACAATTCGGATATCATCTCCCTGCACTGCCCGCTCACAGAGCAGACCAAATACCTGATTAATGACTACTCTATCAGTAAAATGAAAGACGGCGTAATGATTATCAATACCGGCCGAGGACAGCTTATCCACACCAACGCCTTGATAGAAGGGCTGAAAAACAAGAGAATCGGCTCTGCCGGACTGGACGTGTACGAGGAAGAAAGCGAATATTTCTACGAAGACCAGTCGGACAAGATTATCGATGACGATACGCTGGCGCGCCTGCTGTCATTCAATAATGTAATCGTAACTTCCCACCAGGCATTTTTCACCCGTGAAGCCCTTGCCAATATCGCATCCACTACCCTGATGAATATAAAGGACTTCATGGAACACAAGAAACTGGAGAACGAAGTAAAACTGTAAAAAGCCATTTATGGAACATTAATCATCCACGGCTCAAACTTTCCGGCACGATTGCTTGTTACATACAGATAAATCACTAAAAAGAAAGATTATGAAAAAAGTAATAGACAAAGCCGAAAGCCGTGGACATTCTTTATATGACTGGCTCGACAGCCACCATACATTCAGTTTTGACGAGTATTACAATCCCCGTCGCATGAACTTCGGCGCCCTGCGTGTACTGAACGACGACCGGATAGCTCCGGGCAAAGGCTTTGGCACCCACCCGCATAAGAATATGGAGATTATCTCCATCCCCCTGAAAGGTAAGCTGAAACATGGCGACAGCAAGCAAAACAGCCGTACCATCACCACAGGCGATATTCAGACCATGAGTGCCGGTACAGGTATCTACCACAGCGAAATGAACGGAAGCGATACCGAACCGGTGGAATTTCTCCAAATCTGGGTAATGCCCGAAAAACTGAATACCCCGCCCGCCTATCAAGATTATGACATCCGCCCCTATCTGCACAAGAACGAGCTTGCGCTCATCGTATCTCCCGACGGGAATGCTCCCGCCAAGCTGCTGCAACAGACATGGTTCTCCATCGGAGAAGTCGAGGCCGGAAAGAAGCTGGGCTATCACCTGCACCAGTCGCACGCCGGAGTGTACATCTTCCTCATAGAAGGCGAAATAAAGGTAGACGGCACGATACTGTCCCGTCGCGACGGTATGGGAGTATACGAAACCGGCAGCTTTGAGTTGGAAACTCTGAAAGATTCGCATATCCTGCTGATTGAAGTCCCCATGTAAGACTTTTGCATAAAATAACAGCTAAACCGGAAGTTTGTGTAGCGTTTTTTGTAATATTGCGCTATAATTGAATCCGTACAATGAAACTTGATTATATCTACCATAGCGGCTTCGCGATTGAAGCGGACGGAGTGACGGTCATTATCGATTACTACAAAGACTCCTCGGAAGAGGAGCCGAACCGGGGAATCGTACACGACCGTCTGTTAAAGAAACCGGGGATACTCTACGTACTCTCCTCGCATTTCCACCCCGACCACTTCAACCGCGAAGTTCTTTCATGGAAGGAAGAACGCCCCGATATCCGGTATATCTTCTCCAAAGATATTCTGAAACACCGGCGTGCAACGGCGGAAGACGCCACCTATATCAATAAAGGCGACGTCTGCGAGGACGGGCATATCCGTATCGAAGCCTTCGGCTCCACCGATGTAGGCATCTCCTTCCTGATAGACTTACAGGGCGTCCGCCTGTTCCATGCCGGCGATTTGAACAACTGGCATTGGAGTGAAGAATCCACTCCCCAGGAAATACGCAAAGCCGAAGGTGACTTTCTTGCAGAAGTGAAAAACCTGCGACAAAAGGCTCCTCAGGTAGATGTAGCCATGTTTCCGGTGGACAGCCGCATCGGAAAAGATTATATGCGCGGTGCGGAACAATTCGTGGAACGAATAAAAACCACTATATTTGCACCTATGCACTTCAGTGAAGATTATCAGGGCGGCAACGCATTCCGTACTTTTGCCGAAAGCGAAGGTTGCCGTTTCCTTACAATCTCCCGCCGGGGTGAGAGTTTTGACATTACTAAATAAAACATAGCATTATGAAAAATTTGACACAAGTTCTTGTTGCACTGTTCTGCCTTTGCATGCCCGCCTTGCTGCACGCGCAAAGGGACGACAGCAAATATCTGGCCGGCGCCGTTCCGGAAGTGGACGGCAAAGTGGTATTTACCAAAGATTTCAGCATTCCCGGCATGTCTCAAGATACAATCTATTCCCGTCTGCTGAAGTGGATGGACGCGCGTTTGGCGAAGAATGAGAATAACAGCCGCGTGGTTTTTTCCGACAAGGAGAAAGGGCAGATTGTGGGCATGGGCGACGAATGGATTGTGTTCAGCTCCACGGCATTGTCACTGGACAGAACCAAAATACTTTACCAGCTCACCGTTACCTGCCAGCCGGAGAAATGCATCTTTGAGGTGGAGAAGATACGTTTCAACTACCGCGAAGGGAAAGAAAAATATACCGCCGAAGAGTGGATTACCGATAAGTACGCACTGAACAAGTCCAAAACCAAACTGGTGCGCGGCCTTGCCAAATGGCGCAGAAAGACGGTGGATTTTGTAGATGACCTTTGCGTGGGCGTGACCGAGGCTCTAAGCGCCACTGTTGCCAAAGCTCCGGCAGAGGAAAAGAAAGAGGAACAGAAACAGAAAGAGACAAAAGCACTCGTCAACTCCGGCACAACGGTGATTACTCCCAAGACGCAGGTAACGGTAGAGACTCCCCAAACCGCTACGGTACCGGTTACGGTGACCGCACCTCAAACGAATGCGCAGGTTGCGCCGAACGCCTATAAGGAAGTTGCGCCGAACGCCATACCCGCCAACGCCATCCAAACCGGAAACGGCAAACTGGTTATCGTGATTGGCGAGGAACCTTTCAACATGACCATGATGACCGCCAATGCCGGCGGCTCGTTAGGCAAGATAGCAGGCGACAAGCCGGTAATCTTCACCATCCTGTCACCGGAACAGCCTTACGAACAGATGGAAGCGGCCGGGAACTATACCGTACGCTTCTACCCCAACGGGCAGACAGAGCCTTCCGTTATTCTGGAATGCAAGAAAGTTCCGTCACAAGCTCCGATAGAAGGCATGCCGCGCACATACATAGGCGAAATCCTGAAAGCGAAAATCAAATGAACCGATAATGTAAACCTAAATAAGTAACAGCAGTGGAAATAAAAAGCAAATTTGACCATTTTAATATAAACGTCACCAATCTGGAACGCAGTATCGCTTTCTACGAAAAAGCGTTGGGACTGAAAGAACATCACCGGAAAGAGTCGTCGGACGGCTCTTTCACGCTGGTTTACCTCACCGACGGCAGCACAGGCTTCCTTTTGGAACTGACCTGCCTGAAAGAACATCCCCAAGCCTACGAGCTGGGCGAGAATGAAAGCCACCTTTGTTTCCGCGTAGCCGGAGACTACGAGGCGATCCGCCAATACCACAAAGAAAACGGCTGGGTGTGTTTCGAGAATACCGCGATGGGGTTATATTTCATCAATGACCCTGACGATTACTGGATTGAGATACTACCGGCCAGGTAAGTATGCGATATACCCCGATTTTACATTAATACTTAATACATCAACAACGTGAGTATAGAAGAAGCAATGATGGGCGGTATTGTTTTCAAAGGCAAGAAAGACAAGCCTAAAGAAGACAACAAGGTCAAGACCAAAGCCAAAAAGAAAACCTATATCACCGGACTGCATGGTTCCGGTGCGGCGAAAATGAAAGCCGAAATTCGCAAGAAACGCGCGAACAGGCATAAAGGAAAGTAAAAATAATTTTTCAGGTAAGAAGGTGTAAGTTCTCTCAAACAGAATTTACACCTTCTTTTCTTTATATCATACTCACCCGCATCACGGAAAAACATTATAAAATTATGCAATCCAAACGGTTTTTAGGCATATCGCACCGGAAAAGCCCCCGTTAATGAAAGAAAGTTAACAAAAAACTTTGTTTTTACGTTCTTAGTATATATTTTTGATGCCGCAAACAAACAAATAACATTTTAAAAAGAAAGTGATTTTATCACAAGAGCATAAAAAAAAGCGCTACTTTTTTTTATCCAGAAGGATTGTAGTGTGTTTTCTTATATCAATAACTTTGAATAGCACCCATGCTCAGGTACAACGCGGCAAGAAAGACGATGCGAAAGCAGAATTGATATCTTTCAAAGACCGCTGGGGTATCAAGACGAATGCTGTCGACTGGTTATTGACCGTCCCCAATATTGGCGTGGAATTCGACTTAGGCAACACTATCCGAAACAAACACACCATAGGCGCCAATATAAAGTGGAATTGGAATACCTCGCAAAAGTACACCCCATCCCTTATTTTCAATGTATTCGACGCACGGGTAGAGTGGCGGCAGTATTTTCGTACCCGTAAAAGAGGCGGCATCACCAAAGACGCCAATCTGATGACACGCCTCAAGGAAACCGTATTCACCACGCAACGCAAGAATCCCCGCCAGGAACGCGCTTACTACTGGGGCGTATACGTCAACGCCGCCAGCTACAACTTCAAAATCGGCAAGGAAGGCAGGCAGGGTAACGCTTACGGAGCCGGCATCAGCGTGGGCTATACCGCTCCGCTCTACGGTTACCGCAATAATTACATCGACCTGGAATTAGGCGGTTCCGCCGGACTGCTTTATACCTCGTACGATGTTTACACCCATGATGCGGAGAGCGGCTGCTACCCTCGCATAGCGGAGAAATGCAAGGGCGGGCACATCGTACCGTTCCCCCTGATAACGGATTTGCGCGTAGCTTTCGTCTACCGGTTCATGTCGGCGGGCAGCAAGTACAAAGAATCGGTCTACCGCCGTGTACAGTTGCGCGACTTCGCCCGTCAGGCGCTCAATGAAAAGATAAATAAGATGCGCGAGCGTATCGACTCCATCAACAACGCGATACGGAAACAGGGTTTCAGCCGTCCGGACAGCCTGCTCGGTAAGGAAGAACTGAAACAATGGAAGCTGATGCAGCAAGAGCGCAAAGAACTTGCCGCAAAAGAAGCCACCGACAAGCTGCGCAAACAGGTGGCCGACTCCCTGGGCATACAACTGAGCGACACGCTTACTTCCGAACAGGAAAAGACCCTGCGCAAGGCGCTGAAAGTACGTGAAGAACAATTGAAGCGGAAAGCCGAAACGCAAGATTCCACCAAGCTCGGCAAACGCGCCGCCAGAGAGGCAAAGCAGTCCGCCCAAGAGAAGAAAGAGAGGAAAAACAAGAAAGACTCCGGGAAAAAGAAGAAAAAGGACGGAAAGCCGGAAGCCGCGGCCGTCAAAGAGGAAAAAGGAGATGCCTCCGGTGAAGCTGCAAGGAAGGAGGATGAAGGATGAAGAACAAGACACTGACATATCTTGTCCTCAGCCTGCTGTGCTGCATGTCCGCCTGCACCTCGGTAGACCTCTGTCCGGAAGCGGAACACCCGCATATCACCGACATGCGGGTACGCCTCAACTGGGGCGACATCAGCAAAGATGAGATTCCGGCAGAGATGCACATCGTGGCAAGCCGCATCATAAACACCTGGCGTACCCACGGCATCGTAGACACATCCGCAGACCCTGCAACAGACAATAATATCACCCTGCAACAAAGCTCTTCCGACAGCGGAACAGCCGTAACCGCCGCTTCCTCTTTTTACCTGCGCGGCGGCGAGTACAACATATTCGTTATCAACGAGCAGTATGCAGACACCCCCGTACAAACGGATGAAACGAAGCCCACTCCCATCATCAGCATAGACAATCTGGACAATTACATCCACGACAACCGGATAAGCGTAAAAGACCTGTATCTGCAAATCAGCAGCATGGGCGACGAGAAGCCCGGTATCGTAGAGGGCAACGACCTGCCCGACTTCAATCCCGACGACGAGTACCTCAAGGAGGTAAAGTCCCCCATCTTCTATGCGGTACAAAAGAATATAAACATCCAAACCGGGCAACCCACCGTTATGGAATTCGATATGCAACGTATCAGCCAGCGCATCAATATCATCTTCAACATCCGCACCGAGGGAAATATCAAAAAGGAAGACCTCTCCGCGCCCATCATCGAACTGTCCGGAACTTGCGGACGCTTCAACATCTCCGACGCCTGTTTGGACACCACCCGCCTATACCGGACGGTACATCAGGTGCAACCGGACGAATTTACGCAAACCGGCGAAGGCACTTACCGATGCGCAGTCCATTTCCATACCCTCGGCATCATCCCCAGCGCGGCCAAAGGGCATCTCAACGGGCCGGGCATCTTACAAGTGGCCTTGCAGGTGTCCACTCCCCAGTTGGACGCCGCCGGAGCACCGGTACTGGATGCGGACGGCAATCCCGTCAAGAACAGCCGTTACATCTACGGCGCCATCAATCCTTATGACGAGCTGACCGCGGCACAGCTTATCGAAGTGCGCGACGGCAAGACCTACCTGCGTTACAGCAAAGAAGACGTGAACATCGAGATAACAACTCCTTTGGTGATAAAGGCCGATAAGATAGTACCCAACGACACCGGTATGGGATGGCAGCCTCACGACCCTTCCAATCCGGATGACGACATAATAATAGAGATATAACCATGAAACGCCTGACATATAGTAATAAGATACATAAGCGGAAACGCCGGCATATGCTTGTCCTGCCCCTATGGTGTATGTTGCTGCTTGTTGCCAGTTGCGGTAATCTGTACACCGGTGACGAATCGCTTTACGACCCGAATCATCAGGACAACGAGGGCGACCGGACACAACTGCCCGTCATGGTAGCCTTCAGCGACCCTATATATAATGTACTGACGCGCGGTTCGGGAGTGCTGAACCCCACGGACGAAACGAATTTCGGCCAACGCATATCCGACGGAACATTCTTTGTATACGCTTTCCGGCGCGACAACCCCAACGGCATGACCTATGCCCATCGGCGGGCGGAGGATGCCGACCGCCGTTATTGCCTTATCGACGGCAGCCTGGACGAAATCTCCGCCGAAGAGTGCGCCACGCTGGGACTTACCGCCGAACAATGCAAGCTGCACGGCAAACGGGCAGCCTATGCCGGAAACGGCTCGTTCATCAATTGGAAAAGCTCCGGCTACATTCCCTATTATAACTTGCAGGAAGAATTCGACGCTTTCAACTTCTTCGCCTATTACTACGACAATGCAAAAACGGGCGAAGTAAAGCGTGAAGCAGACCGTATCTGCTTCGATGTCACGGTAGACGGTTCGCAAGACCTGATGTGCGCCGCGGCTTCCGACCTGAAAACGCTGATAGAGGATGTGGAGAACGGCCGGAAAATCGCCGCCGATTACAGCGAGCAGGCTGACCGGCTGAAACAGCTTGGCGCTGACGAACGTCAACTGATGCGCAGTTGTTACTACGGCACCTACACGGCACGCCGAAATATCTGGCCTATCATCCGCATGAAGCATCAACTGTCGTACGTCAAGCTGAAATTCTACCCCGCGAGTAAAAGCACGGAAGACATCGTTTACATTACGGGTGTCTGGATAGAATGCGTCAACAAGGGCGTTTTCACGGTAGCGGCATCAGACCCCGCAAACATAGGCGTCTACTTCCCGGCAGACGGAGAACGGGGCAAAATACCTGCACGCGACGCCGATGGGAAAGAAATTCCCTGGACCGACGCCGACGGGAACTCCCTCTACCCTATGCAGGTGAAAGAAGAAGACGCAAACAAGGAAGTAAACCAGCGCCCGGCGACAGACGGCGGCATATTCCTGCTACCGCCGGGCAACAATGCCAAACTCCTAATCAGCACGGTGTATTATCCCAACGACACTGCAAGCGAACCCTACGCCACGACTTTCAGCTATGATTTAAAGGATGCGGTGTACAACAAAGACGAGAACGGCGCCTACCTCTCCAGTGGATTTATGGGCGGACGCGAATACAGCATCAGCGCCTACATATACGGGCCGCAGGATATAAAACTGAACGTACAGGCTGCCTCGTGGGTGAACGGCGGGGATATAGAGATAGGAGAAGAATAAAAGTGAGACAAACAGAGATTTATATATTTTCTTTTATTAATTAAATTTTAAATGATTATGAAAAAGCAATTTTTCTATGCAGCAATGGCTCTTGCAGTAATGAGCAGCTGTTCAAAGGACAATGATCCGGGTAATGGTAATCCGGAAGAGAACAATGACAAGGCAGTAATTGCACTGGGCGTAGACGTACCCACTGCTACCGTCAGTACCAGAGGTACAGGTTCTGTAGGCGATGTAGCGGGTGACCAAAACACATGGAACAGCCAAAAACTGTACATCTACATGGTAGATAGAGCTACAGGTTTAGAAGCTGAAGAAGGAGCCGATGGAGCAAAAACCAAGATTCTTGACAATGACGTTCTTCAGTTCAGAGCACCCAAAGCTGATGCCCAAGATAAAGGTAGCATCAGAATCTATAAAAGCTATACAGAAGATACAGACAACGGTGTAATTCAATATAAATATTACCCTACCAACGGTCAATATACATTCTATGGTTACCATATTGATGATGCAGAAAATGCCACTCCAAATATTACAGCAACAGAGAAGAAAGTAACAGGTGTTACGATCAATGGTACTCAAGATTTATTGGCAGCTAAAACCATAGACATGACTGCAAATGACGCCCAAACAGATGGAAGCTTCTATAAAGATATAGCCACTACGCTAACCGCTGAATGGTCTGAACTAATGAACTACCAATTCGGTGCTCGTACAGCCCGTAAAGGTATTGTTCCTGTCTTGAAATTCGAGCACCAATTGGCACGCCTGAAATTCTTTGTAAGAGCTGGTAGCCAAAGTGCAGCAGGATATGAATACCAAGGAGGCTGGACAGAACGTAAAAGTAACGATGCTGCCGCTAAAACTCTTGGTATGCAAGTTACTAAAATCACTCTAAAGGATATGGCGAATGTTATTGATATGGATCTTACCACTCCTGTTTCTACAAGAAACGGAGCCGGTGCTGCTGACTTTGTAGTATGCAGCAAAGATGCTGCCAATAACAATAAGCTGGATCCCACAAAAGGTTTGATAACTCCGGTAGTACCTAAGTATCCTTATGGTGATTCAAATATTCCGGATGCATCAACTGATCCTGATGCCAAAGGAACTCAAGTCGGTGAACCCGTAATGTTTTTCCCAAATGGAGATATTGAATTATCCATAGACCTCAAGCAATATGTAGAAGATACTCAAGATGAAACAAACGGTAATACGATTTCATACAAAGAAGTTGAAAAAGCGGATAACAAGTTAACCATTGAAGAAGCTAAAATTTCAGCCGACACAAAAGAATTCAAGCCCGGCGCTTCTTATAACGTATACATTACCATCTACGGCTTCGAAAAGATTGAAGTTACCGCTGTCCTGACCGCATGGGAAAATGGTGGTGACATTGATGCCGACATTGAGGACGGAAAATAAGAGCCTACCCCTCTAACGGAGACATCCCTTGACACAATCCAACTACCAACGGGTGGTACACTAAATACCAACCGTTGGTACTTGCAATACCAAAGCGTGGTACGGGAAGTACCACCCGTTGGTATAACGAATACCCAAGCATGGTACGAGAAATACCATCCGGGGAACATCAGAGAAGAACGATATGTTTAACCAATTACTCACTACAATCATGAAAAAGAACTTATGGATTCTGGCGGCCGCCCTTTGCATGACAGCCTGCTCGCAAAACGAGGATATCGTAATAGAGCAACCTGTTACCGACAGCGACTTCGAGTCGCCGGACGGACGCCTCATCATTCAATTAGGGGGAATAGAATCCCGCATAGGAGCCAGCGTAGGCGTAACACGCGCTCCGCTGGACAAACTGTACGATGACACCGACGGAGCTACCACCCAATTAGGAATCTTCGCCCTTGCTACCAATGACGCTACAAACAACACCGTCATTACCGATGCCAACCGAACAGCCGCATGGGGCGACACGGACAATTACGGCATTCTGTTGAACAACGTACAGGCAGCTGTAACCGCCTGGCCTCAACAAGGCGGTACGGACGAAAAGCCGGATGGCTTGGAAAACGACAAGGCGCAGAAGATTACATTATATAAAGATAATGCCGCAAACGGTGTCTACTACTATCCGATGCAGAAGAAATACGACTATACTTTCTACGGCTACGCCCCCTATCAAGCCGACCAAACCATCAGTGCCGCAAAACCGGAAATAAGTTTTACCAAATTCGACGGCTCGCAAGACATCATCTGGAAAAACGCCGCTGCCGCCCCGATAGCTCCCGGCTCCATCTACCTGAAAGACGGCGTAACAAACGATACCGAGCTGACCGGCTACAATGCCCGGTACATCCGCCAGTTAAAGTATCACTTTGAGCTGAATAAAACACCCCACGATAAGTCGGACTACCCGTGGATACCCAACATCAACTTCGAGCACCGGCTGGCACAACTGCGTTTCTCCGTGATTCCCGCAAGCGACCAGTCCGAAGCGGACAGAACCGCCGTTCAAAACATGAAAGTGAAAAACATCACCATCAAATACCACGGTAGAACCGCCACCCTCAACATTCTGACCGGCAAGCTGACCTTTACCGACAACGGTTCCCTGCTGATGAGGGAAGCCACCGACGACGGCAACGGAAATATCGCTTTCACAAACGAGAATGCCGACGGAACAGCCGAAGTTCCCAAAGACATTTACGTCCAGAAATACGAGAACGGACAATACACGCTTGGCGGCGTATCAAGCCCAGCCCCGTTGGTGCAAGGCTATCTGATGGTGAAACCGGATATGGAACAATTCCTGATGGACGTTACCATCATGGCTCCTGACGCCGGCGGAGTGCCCCAAGACCTGATTGTGCACGACATCCCCGTCAATGCCCCCACTCCCTCTGCCGATTTGAATAAAACCGACAAATTATTCTATGCCGGCTATTACTACAACGTGCGTATCGGCATCTACGCCACCCAGCAAATCAACGCCACCGCCACTTTGGCCACATGGAAACCGGGCGGTGATCCCGTAGACGTACCCATCGAGTAAAAGCGGAACGTACCCGCACGAAAAACAAAAACTGTGTAATGAGTAAAAAGAAAAACATATCGTACCTCTTCAGTCTCGCACTCCTGCTACTGGCAGGATGCGACGCCGATACTGCCACAGTCCCTCTTCCCGGCGAGGAGAGGGCTGTGGAAGTGCGGCTGAAAGCATCGGTATGCACCGTAGAGGCTACTGTCAGCCGGAATGTCATTGAAGGCACCGCCCTGAATACAGGAGATAAAATAGGCATGTTCCTCATGAGAGACAGTAATTTCAGCACCCCATACTTACAGAATCTTCCATACCTGTATGCAGAGGACGGGCAACTGAATTTGCAGCCGGAAGGAACGAAAGTGTACTACCCCGCCCGGAAAGATACGCTCTACCTGTACGGTTACTATCCTTATACCACGGAAGCCGCCACAGACGGGCATGGCAAAGTATCCATTCCCGTCACCGCTGCTCTGGAAGCGAATGAAGCGACGGACTACCTTTACACCGGCGAAATAAAAGGCAGCAAGAAAGCGGCGGCAACCGCGGCAGGCATTCCCGTCTCCTTGAAACATGCCCTGGCACGGCTATGCCTCAACATATCCACCAATCGCCCCGAATATACCGCCGAATCATATCCCGTATTGCAAAGCATCGGCTTCATCACCCGTGAGGGACAAAAGGGAACCATGGATTTGCAGACAGGCGATATCACGTCCGACAGTCCGGACGCAGGGACATCCGTCATCTCCGATTACCAGGACGAAGCAACCCCACCCGCCCTTATACCCGGAACGTCCGTCCTTCAAAAGGATTACCTGTTGCTGCCATACAAGCACGGCTCTACCGGAGCGCTCCGCCGGTTGGCGTTCAGCATAAAGGAACCCGACGGAACCGTGAAGGACATCGTTGTGTTCGACGAAGCCGATGCCGATGCAAACACTCCCCCGTCAATTGTACTGGAAGCAGGCAAAACCACTACGCTCAACATTATATATACGCAAAGCATGGCCGCCAAAGCTTCCGTAAACGATTGGGACAAGGGTACGGAACACACCTTTCAATAACACGGAACTTACAACCATCAATAACCCAAACGATAAACACCGATATGCCGAAAACCCATCACCATACACTTCTTCCAAGCAGTATCTTCTTTCTGCTGATACTGTGCAGCGCTCCTGCCCTGCATGCCCAGCAACTGGCGGTAAAAACCAACGGACTGATGCTTGCCGCCATGGCTCCCAACATCGGCTGCGAATTCGTTGTAGGCGAACGGAGCAGTATCGACATCTCGGCTTTCGGCGCAATCAACATCTACGGCAACAAAGCCAAAATGATAGGACTTCTGCCCGAATACCGTTACTGGTTCAACGGACGCCCCATGACACGGGAGTTTGTAGGAATAGCCGCCCTCGGCGTTTCCTACGACATCACATGGGGAGAGCGTATCTATCAGGGTGATGCCGCCGGCGCCGGAATCACGTTCGGCTACGCGCTGAATCTGAGCAGACGCCTCAACGTAGAGTTTTACGGCGGATTCGGCGCCGTATACTTCAAGCAAAAACAATACTACAAAAACGACAACATAGCAGACTACACCGACGGAACGGCACAAGCCAACGCCAACGGTTACAAACTATTGCCTATCAAGATAGGTGTCTCTGTGTCCTATATCTTCAAATAAAGAACAACCGCCATGAAACATTTCATCATAACATCAGCCGTTTGTCTTGCTATGGTTTCATTTTCCGCATCAATCATGGCGCAGCAAATCTCCATCGTGTCCGGCAAAGTGCTGAACCTGCCCGAAGGCGAAAAGAAACCGAGGCCTTTCCCCATGGGCGAAACCGTGCGTATCTTCGCTTTCAACACCGTAGCCTCCGCACGCGATGCTCTGAAAACGCTCGAAACCGGCGGTGGCGGGACACTGCTCTTCGATGCCGACGCCGTGGCAGGCGCCGACGGGTACTACGAAATACGCGTGGCGGAAAACGGCGCGCTTATCTTTAACGTACAAATGAAAAACGAACTGCGCGAGGTAAACTACAAGCAGGAGATTAATGCCAACATCGACGGCGGCATCGCCCTTGAGGAAGTGGAAGTCGTGGCTGAGAACCCGAATCCGCAGCCCCGCCCCGTAGCCGGGAAAATAGTGGGAAACAAGCTGATTGTAAACAACTCGGTAGCCATTCCCAGCAATTACGGCGCTCCCAACCGCCGGCTCATCATGCAGCCTTACATCATGGACTGTACCACCGAAGAGGTGGTGAGCTACATGGACCCCACCGTCATGGATGGCCCCGAATACGGACTGACGCAAGACCGCCGCATGGCCTACGACATAAAGAACGACAAACTGGCGCCCTTCATCAATACCCGTCGCCAGCTGGATGCCACGCGCTTCAATCTGGACATCAACGACTCAGTGCCCGTGCCCGACCCCAGACGCATTTACAGCGTATTGTCCAAAGTTATTATAGCCGATTATACCCACTCCACTTACGAAGCGGAATGGAAAATGACTACCTGCAAAATAAAACGCCCTTTGCAGTTTCTGGAGTTCTCATTCCCCGATTTCGAATTAGACCCCGATAAATACAAAGAAACGCCCCGACGCGAACGCCGGAATACGGCGGGCAATATCTCGCTGACATTCCTCGTAGGCAAGGCCGAACTGGATCCGGCGGACTCTGCCAACGTGGTGCAGATGAATAAATTGCAGGAAGACCTGATGGGCATCGTCAACGGCGAGGGCACCACGCTGAAAGAATTTAAGATTACCGGCGTATCGTCTCCCGAAGGACGCTATGCCGGCAATCTGGCGCTCGCCAAACAACGAACGGCTTTCGCTCTCCAAAAAATCACTTCGGTAATACCTGCCGCCAAATGGAGCCGGGTGTATAAGCATCCCACGGAAACGCGTGTCGCCACCTGGAATGAGGTAGCCTGCTTGCTGGAGCGGGACAGCCTCACCGCGGAAGCGCGGGAGATAAGGGAAATCACCGGGAAATACAAGAACCCCGATGCGCAATTTGCCGCCGTATCACGCCTGCCCTATTACTCCACCGTCATCAAAGAGCGGCTGCCCAAGCTACGTACCGTGCAGTACGAATACAAACATGAAATATTCCGTGAGCTGAACCCGGACGAAATATTGGACAAATACTTGCACGACCCGCAATATGCCGACGGCAAGAAGTCATTCACACGCTACGAGTACTGGCATTTGTTCCAAATGATAAAAGAGCCGAAAGAAGCGGAAAAGCTCTATCGGCGCGCTTACAGGGAGACAATGGCATACGACGCGAAAGGGAAAGAAAAGCCGTGGATTCTGGCGGCCAACAACCTTGCCATAGCGCTGTTGCGCAGGGACACTTTCGATGTAGAGATACTGAAACCCCTGATTGACCTCAAACGAAAAGTGAACATGGTGGATTCGTTCAACGACGGCATCAGCATAACGAAGACCGAAGTAAACCCCGAAACAATCGTCGCCAACCAGCTCGCGATGTACATACGCGCCTATAACTTTGAAGAGGCCAGCATCCTTGCCGACAAGCTTCCCGACACCGAGCGTTTCCAGATGATAAAGGCGTTTGCCAACTGTCTGGGCGGCTACTACGACTACCGGGGCGCAGCCACCGTGAAAGAGGGTGAGGAACGCAAAAAGGTATTCAAAGCAGTGAAAGAGTCGTCACCGCTCAATAATATCGTAATGTGCATGGCCATGGAAACGGACAATTACAATAAAGAAGCGGAGAAAGCATTGGACGCGCTGCCCGAAACGGCCATGACAAAGTACATGAAGCTGGTGATTTACATCCGGGAAAAGAAACTGTATGAATGGAGCTACGATAACGCCCTGGATTTTGATGAAGCCTGCAAGAAACTGGAAGAAATCGTCAAACTGGATGAGAAATACTACAAAATAGCCGTTAATGACGGCGAAATCAGTAAAGAGTTTATGGAATATTACGACCAGGGTGACTGGAAACTTTATTAAACGGATATAGAGAGCTGAAAACCATGAAGAAGCTACCGATAATATTGATTGTATTGAGCATAACGATACCCGCCGCCTTTGCCCAGCAGCAAGGCAGCGACAATTCTCCCCGAACAGCGCATCCTAAAGATACGGTCAGCGCAGGATTCGACGCTACCCGGCAGATGTTCCAAAAACGTTACCAGCATCCGGACGCCGTTCCTTTCGATACGTTATGGAAGAACAATGTGTATATCTCCTTATTCGGCGGTATGGATAAAATGATTCCGCGCGGAAACACGGATTTCAATACAGGCCCTGCGGGCGGTATTGCCGCCAGCTGGCAGTTCTCTCCCGCGCATGCCCTGCGGGCTTCACTGCTCGCCGGCAACTTTTCCCGCAAAATAGATAACGAAACCTTAATGCGCTTCGGGTTGCAAGCGGACTATCTGTTAAACGTATCGTCCTACGTCAACGGCTATAATCCCGGACGTATCTTCGAGTTCCTGACCGTAGCGGGAGTCGGTTATCAACTGTCCTCGCTGGCCGGCAGGACGGAGCATGTGGCCGACCTGCACTTAGGTTTTCAGTTGAAGCTGCACCCTACCGCGCATGTGGACTTTTATCTGGAACCGCGCTTCACCATTATGAGTGACGGCATAGACCACTCTTTTCAAAAGAACTGGCATAAATACGATATGACCTACGGCGCGACAGTGGGCATGAACTACCGCCTGAAAGCATGGAAGCCTTTCGGCAAAATACGCATATTGGAAGGAAACCGCTTTTTGGACAATACCTTTGTCAGCGTTGCCGCAGGCGGACAGTTACAGGCTTCCCGCCTGACAAGCGAAATAGGATTGGTGAACTCCGTCGGGCCGCACATCAGCCTGTCCGCCGGCAAATGGCTGATACCCGCATTCGGCTTGCGGCTATCGGCATTCAAATCCTCCGATACCTGGCACAAAAAAGTAACCGCTTCTTCGGCAAGTTCCGCCGGTGAAGAATTCTATGAGATGTCCGCATATGCGGGGGGACGTCTGGAAGGTATGCTGGACGCCACGTATTTCTTTAACGGCCGGCAGGTGAATCCCAAGTTTTCCGTCAATGTACTGGCCGGCGGTGAGTTGGGATATATCTTGAAGGAGAACGGTTATCGCCCCGCGAAAGGCGGGTATACGGGCTTTACGGGCGGGGTGCAACTTAAATACAGGCTCTTTGGGGATGTCTCTTTGTTTGTGGAACCACGTACCAGCCTGGCATCGTATTCATTAAAGACCAGCGAAAAAGAAGAAGGAAGATATGTGGCCAAAAAGTTCACAGACAATCTGTACAGCATCAATGTAGGTATCGAGATACGGCGTGCCGACGAGGAGAACCGTATGGCACGCTCTTTGAACCGGGAACTGTTTCGACCTTCCTTCTTCGTGAGCGGCGCAATAGGTTTCTCCACCCCCATACAGATGAAGCGGTATGAACTGAAACGCTACTTTGGCTATCAGGCCATGATAAACGCGGGACGCATCTTTACTCCGCTATCGTCGCTCCGTTTAGGAGCGGACTACACGCCTCTTTCCACAGACCTGAAAGGGAAAACCGTGAAATATGATATGGCAAGCGGAAGCCTTGACTATATGCTGAATCTTACCAACCTGATGACGGGATACGACCCTGAACGCAAATACGACATACAGCTATTTGCCGGAGTAGTGGCATCCGTACGGATGCAGCATGAAAGCCGTTTCTTTATCGGTGGAGAAGCGGGACTGCACACCTCTTATCGAGTGAGCCGCCGCTTCAAAGTATTCCTCGAACCCAAAATCCGCATTTACGGAAAGGAACTGTTGATGCAGGATAACGTGCAGGGAAGCGACATCATGATGTCGCTAAATGCCGGCACAAGCTTTTCTTTCTAAAACCGGAAGCCGGAAGAAAGCTATTTCAGAAGTTCATCAATCTTCCTGACCAGAGAGGAGAACTCCTCAGGATTGTAAAGACGGGTAAGCATCACGATGCGCCCTTCTTTATCAATCAGCACATTACGGGTGATACCAGCCTGACGCAACGCATATTTGGCAAAAATATCAGCGCCCGGATCCAGTCCCAAGGGATAGGTAACACCCGTGGACTTGCCAAAAGCGATGACTTTATTCAACGGTTCGTCACGGTCGATCCCCATTAACATGAAGTCCGGATCGGACTTATGCTTCTGCCATATATCTTTTTCGATAAAAGGCATTTCTTTACGGCATACGCCGCACCAACTGGCAGTGAATTGCAACATCACCACCTTGCCACGGAAATCGGAAAGTTTAACGGTTTTGCCGTCCGTCAGCGTTACGGTAAAATCGGGAGCCGTCTGCCCCACTTTCACAATATAACCGGTACTGTCCGCTTTTGCTTCCTGTGCCACAGCCGCTATGCCGCATAATGCAAACAGGCCGAGCAGCCATAATCTGAGTTGCTTCATCTTCTTCGCTTTTTTAAGTATTCATAAACAAATTTCCTGCCGCAAAAGAAGCTAATTAGCCATAAGAAAACAAATAGAGCATAAACTCTTTGCGAATATTTAACGCAGGCTGCTCCGGAACCTTATGCTCCGGAGCGCCATCCTTTAAATATTAGGTTTGATATCCAACTTCACAGGCTTAATCATGTTTTCCGGCTTCAGGATGGTATCCAAATCCTCTTTGGAAAGTATGTTGTGCTCCAGAACCAGTTCATAAACGCCTTTTCCCGTTTCGAGGGCTTCTTTGGCTATCTTGGTAGAGTTCTTATAACCGATAACCGGATTCAGCGCGGTCACCACACCGATACTATCGTGTACATAGCTGCGGCATACTTCCTCGTTAGCGGTGATTCCGTCGATACAGAGAGTACGCAAGGTATCGAATCCGTTCATCAGCAAATCGGCCGACTCAAAGCAACATTGCGCCATAACAGGCTCCATCGCATTCAGTTCCATCTGCGCGGCTTCACCGCTCATGGCTACACAAAGGTCATTGCCTATTACTTTGTAGTCTATCTGATTCATCACTTCGGGGATAACGGGGTTTACCTTGCCCGGCATTATAGAGGAACCCGGCTGCATGGCAGGAAGATTGATTTCTCCCAGTCCGCAACGCGGCCCGGATGCGAGCAGACGAAGGTCGTTGCATATCTTGTTCATCTTCACCGCCACTCTCCGCATCGCCGAAGAATAGCCTACAAGACAAGAAGTATCCGAAGTAGCCCCCACCAAATCAGCGGATAGCTTAACTTCCCATCCGGTAATCTTCCGCAAAGCCTTTACACACCGCTCCGCATATTCCGGCTCTGCCGTAATGCCCGTACCGATGGCGGTAGCTCCCATATTGACAGTGAGGAATTCTTCTGCCGCAAAGTTCAGGTTCTTTATCTCATCGCGTAAGATACTGGCAAAGCCATTGAATGTTTGTCCGAGTGTCATAGGTACAGCGTCTTCCAACTGCGTACGTCCCATTTTAATGATATGCCTGAACTCTTCCGCCTTGCGCTGGAACGCATCGATTAACTCCTCAAAGTGTTTCACCAGCTTGAGATGTGTATAGTACATTCCTATATGTATGGCGGTAGGATAAGCGTCATTGGTAGACTGTGAGCGATTGACGTGGTCGTTCGGCGAACAATATTGATATTCACCGCGTTTATGTCCCAAGATTTCAAGAGCGCGATTGGCGATTACCTCATTGGCGTTCATGTTGGTAGTGGTTCCGGCTCCGCCCTGAATCATATCTACCGGGAACTGTTCATGATGCTTGCCTTCAAGTATTTCCTTACAAGCTTCAAGAATAGCATCCGCCTGTTGTTCGGTAAGTAAGCCAAGCTCGAAGTTGGCAACAGCCGCTCCCATTTTAGTGATAGCAAGAGCATTGATGAACAAAGGGTATTCATTCAGATGAAATTTACTGATACGAAAGTTTTCGATACCTCTGAGGGTTTGTACTCCATACATGGCAGTTTCCGGTATTTCACGGCTGCCGATCAAATCACTTTCTGTGCGAGTTTTTTTTGATAGTTCTTCTTTCATAATATATATTTATTAACCATTTCTATAAGCGGTTACCAAAGAATAACCAAAGATAGCATAAAATGTTTTGTAAACACTATGCCTTATTATTAAGTTAACAAACTTTAATCACAAGTAAATATTACACATAATTCTATACTTAATATGACAAATTGTAAACCATAAGAATAAATCAGAAGTTTATCTATATTTAGTTAATATATGTTTTATTTAGAAAATATAAAGTAATACAGGCAACACATTTACCCCCTTTTCTTGTTATATAAAAGATATTTTCAGAAATTAGCCAATATTAAAGTAATGGAACAGCCTTTATTTAATTTTTAAATAACAAGTATATGATCTTACAATTATTATTTGTACTGACCGCTATTATCATAGGTGCGCGTTTAGGTGGCATAGGTCTTGGAGTAATGGGTGGTGTAGGCTTAGGTATATTGACTTTTGTATTCGGCTTACAACCTACCGCGCCACCAATCGACGTAATGTTGATGATTGCCGCCGTTATTTCCGCGGCTTCCTGTATGCAAGCGGCCGGCGGACTTGACTATATGGTAAAATTGGCGGAAAAGCTGCTACGCAAAAATCCGTCACAGGTTACTATCCTCAGTCCCATCGTAACTTATTTATTTACTTTCGTAGCAGGAACAGGACACGTTGCTTACTCTGTCCTTCCCGTCATAGCCGAAGTTGCGACAGAAACCAAAATCAGACCCGAGCGTCCGTTGGGTATTGCGGTTATCGCTTCACAGCAAGCCATCACGGCAAGTCCTATTTCGGCAGCCACGGTGGCACTGCTTGGCCTGCTCGCCGGATTCGACATCACTTTATTCGATATACTCAAAATAACGATTCCTGCGACGATTCTCGGCGTGCTGGTCGGAGCATTGTGCTCCATGCGTGTGGGAAAAGAACTGATTGACGACCCTGAGTATCAAAAACGCATGGCAGAGGGATACTTCGATGGCAGAAAGGTGAAGATTGATGACGTAAAAAACAAACGCCACGCCATGATTTCGGTACTTATATTCATCCTTGCTACCGCATTCATTGTTCTTTTCGGTTCGTTTGAGGGTATGCGCCCTTCTTTCCTGATTGATGGAAAAACAGTCACTTTAGGCATGTCCGCCATTATCGAAATCATCATGCTTACGGCAGCCGCCCTTATTCTGTTGGTTACCAAAACCGATGGAATAAAAGCGACACAGGGTTCTGTTTTTCCCGCCGGAATGCAGGCCGTAATCGCTATTTTCGGTATTGCCTGGATGGGCGATACTTTCTTGAATGGCAATATGGCGCAACTGACCGCCTCTATTGAAGGAATCGTGCGCCAGATGCCCTGGTTGTTCGGTATCGCTTTATTCGTTATGTCCATCTTGTTGTACAGCCAGGCAGCCACGGTACGCGCTTTAGTACCGCTGGGCATCGCTTTGGGCATATCGCCGTATATGCTGATAGCCATGTTCCCTGCCGTAAACGGATATTTCTTCATACCGAACTATCCTACCGTAGTCGCGGCTATCAACTTTGACCGCACAGGAACAACACGCATCGGCAAGTATATACTTAATCACTCCTTTATGATGCCCGGTATTGTCTCTACGGTAGTTGCCATAGCGCTGGGATTGTTATTCATACAAATATTCTGAGATATTATACTTCAACCTATTTTTTAATTTAAACAATGTAAGTTATGAAAAAATTAGCAAGACTTAGTATGGTAGCCGTTATGCTACTGTTTTCTGCAGCAATGGCTTTCGCTCAACAAAAGCCTAATATTCATATCCTTGCCACCGGTGGAACCATCGCCGGAACCGGAGCGTCTGCAACCGCCACCAACTATACTGCCGGACAGGTGGCTATCGGCACTTTGCTTGATGCCGTACCCGAACTGAAGAATATAGCTAACGTAACAGGTGAGCAAATCGTCAAGATAGGCTCACAGGATATGAACGATGATGTTTGGCTGATTCTTGCAAAGAAGATTAACCAGCTTTTGAAACGCTCCGATATTGACGGTATCGTCATTACTCACGGAACCGATACAATGGAAGAAACGGCATATTTCCTCAATCTGACGGTCAAGAGCGACAAACCGGTCGTTTTAGTCGGAGCAATGCGCCCATCCACCGCCATCAGCGCCGACGGACCTCTCAATTTATACAATGCCGTCGTTGTGGCCGGAGCTAAAGAATCCAAAGGTAAAGGCGTTTTAGTGGCAATGAACGGAAGCGTACTTGGCGCCGCAAGCGTATTGAAGATGAATACCGTTGACGTACAAACATTCCAAGCTCCCAACGCAGGTGCACTCGGTTATGTTTTGAACGGTAAGGTTACCTATAATATGTCGTCCGTAAAGAAGCATACCACCCACTCCGTATTTGATGTTACCGATTTGAACTCACTTCCCAAAGTAGGAATCGTTTATAGCTATTCGAATATCGAAGCCGATATGGTTACTCCGATGCTGAGCAACGGCTATAAGGGTATCATTCATGCAGGAGTAGGCAATGGAAACATCCATAAGAATATATTCCCCGTATTAATGGATGCACGCAAGAAGGGTATTCTTGTTGTCCGTTCATCAAGAGTACCGACAGGTCCCACTTCTCTTGATGCGGAAGTAAACGATGCGCAGTATCAGTTTGTCGCATCACAGGAGTTAAATCCTCAGAAATCACGTGTTCTGCTAATGCTTGCATTGACCAAGACCAACGACTGGAAACAGATTCAAGAATACTTCAACGAATACTAAAAACAGATGGACATGATAAAGAAACTAACATTTATACTCCTGATAGCGGGTTGCGCACAAGGCATGTACGCTCAGAACACGGAGAAGAGTGAGAAGTTCCTTGAGAATAAAACCCTGTTTGAAGAACTTACCAACGTAAAGAAAAAACAGGATAAGTTCAATTTATTCCTCAATATGCAAGGCAGTTTCGATGCAAACTTCCGCGACGGCTTTGAAGAAGGAGCTTTCAAAATGAGGCAACTTCGCATTGAAGCCAAAGGAAACATCAACAACTGGCTTTCATATCGGTACAGACAACGTCTGAACCGTTCGAATGACAGCAGCGGAAACATCGACAATCTTCCTACCTCCATCGACATTGCCGGAATCGGCGTGAAACTCGGAAAAGGTTTTTCTATCTTTGCCGGTAAACAATGTGCCGCATACGGCGGTATCGAGTTCGACCTGAATCCTATCGAAATATACGAGTATAGCGATATGATTGAGAACATGAGCAACTTCATGACCGGTTTGAATATCGGATATGACATTAACTCCAACCAGCAGTTGAACCTGCAAATCCTGGACAGCCGTAATGGTTCTTTCAACAAAACATACGGAGTTGAAACCGAAGATGGAGAGCTCCCTACAATAGAATCGGGCAAACTTCCGCTTGTGTATACCCTGAACTGGAACGGTAATTTCAATGACGTATTCAAAACACGCTGGTCTGCTTCCGTTATGAATGAGGCTAAAGACAGGAATATGTATTATTACGCATTCGGTAATGAATTAAACTTGAATAAGTTCAATATGTTTCTCGACTTCATGTATTCAAGAGAAAGTATTGACCGTAAAGGAATCATGACGGGAATTACAGGCAGCATGGAAGGTCACAACGCTTCCGATGCCGGGTATTTTTCAATGGTAACCAAGTTGAACTATCGCTTCCTGCCCAAATGGAATGCTTTTGTAAAAGGAATGTACGAAACAGCATCTCTTACCAAGCAACAAGGAGATTTAGAGAAAGGCAAATACCGTACTGCATGGGGCTACTTTGCCGGTGTGGAGTTCTATCCCATGGATACAAACTTACACTTCTTCCTTACTTACGTAGGACGCTCCTATGATTTCACAGCTCGCGCCAAAGCGCTTGGACAAGAGAATTATTCCACCAACAGGGTATCGGTAGGATTCATCTATCAGTTACCGATGTTCTAAATATCTTCTTATAATATAAAATAGCCGGCATAACTTTATGCCGGCTATTTTATATTATAAGAAAAACTCCGAAATATCACATTCGGATATTTCGGAGTCTTCTTTGAGGTTCCTGGCGGATTCGAACCGCCGTACACGGTTTTGCAGACCGCTGACTAAGCCACTCATCCAAGGAACCAATCTTTCTCGTTTGCGGATGCAAAGGTAGTACATTTTTTGGAACTACCAACTATCCGCAACAATTTTTCTTTATTTCTTTTCTCTCATCACTGCACTCGGAACGTTTCTTCTCGTACAACCGCTTTAATTCACAGCCAGTTGCACAATTCTCACAAGGATTACGTTTTTCCTTCACTTTACGAAAAAAAAGATAAACACTCTGCCCTATACGGACAATGCACAACAACAAGATGAGAGCTACCGCCCAATTCTGCCAATTATTCATCCAAATAATCCTCCTATCTGATAAATGGCAAAGGACACTACCCATGCGAGTGCAGTAGTGTACACTGCCGTAAACAAAGCCCACTTCCAACTGCCCGACTCTCCCTTAATGGCCGCCAACGTAGCAATACATGGAAAATATATCAACACAAACACCATATAGCCAAAGGCTACCAACGGCGTAATCGGAATACGTTCGCCCAAGCTTACGGCATCAGCTTCGGCATCATCTGCATATAGCACTCCCAGCGTACTCACCACCAATTCCTTGGCTCCTACTCCGGAAAGAATACCGATACCTAACTTCCAGTCAAAGCCCAACGGCTCTATCACAGGCTCCACAGCCTTACCTATCCTGCCGATATAAGAATTTTCCTGCTGTTCCGCCACATCCTGATACGCATCATGATTAGGATAATACCCCAATGCCCATATCACAACTGAAGCCACCATAATAATACCGCCCATTTTGCGCAGATACTGCGCGCCTTTTTCCCATGTATGACGGAAAATGGACTTGGATGTCGGTATACGGTAAGGAGGAAGTTCCATTACAAACGGCGTATCGT
This sequence comes from Bacteroides clarus, assembly GCF_015555825.1. Classification (NCBI taxonomy): domain Bacteria; kingdom Pseudomonadati; phylum Bacteroidota; class Bacteroidia; order Bacteroidales; family Bacteroidaceae; genus Bacteroides; species Bacteroides clarus. Next base: position 93,859 of record NZ_JADNLF010000012.1, read on the forward strand.
CTCCTTTCACCAGAAAACGGCAGAAAAGCCGCGCCATAACTACCGCCAGCAAAATTCCGATGGCATAGATTGCTAACAACACCAAACTGGCATTGTTCGGAAAAAACGCCCCTACCAACAGTAAATAAATAGGCAGGCGTGCGCTGCACGACATCAGCGGATTAATGAGCATGGTTACCAACCGGCTCTTTCGGTTTTCGATGGTACGCGAGGCCATAATAGCCGGCACATTACAACCGAATCCCATAATCAGAGGAATAAAAGATTTGCCATGCAGCCCCATTTTATGCATTATCTTATCCATAATGAAAGCCGCACGCGCCATATATCCGGAATCCTCCATTAATGATATAAAGAAATATAGAATCAAGATATTAGGCAAGAAGACAATCACCCCGCCTACACCGCCGATAATACCATCGACCAACAAATCTTTCAACGGACCTTCAGACATATTATCACGCACCAAATCTCCCAATGCCCCAACCAGCCATTCAATACCTTGCATGGGATAATCTCCCAGTATGAATGTTCCTTCAAACATCAGATACAAGAACAGGAAAAAGATAGGGTATCCCCATACACGATGTGTCACGATGGAGTCTATCACGCGTGTCGTACGTGCCGTATCCTCATGATTGTCCACATAAGTTTCACGCAGCGCACCGGAGATAAAACTATATTTGGCATCTGTAATAGCTTGCTCGCTATCCTCGTTTATCGCATTGCGCAGGCGTTGCTCCTCACGATTGCGGACTTCAAGAATCTCTTTTCCATTAGGAAATTCCTCTACCGTATCCTCTAAGTCATCATCATTTTCCAGCAGTTTGATAGCCAGAAAACGGGTAGAGTATTTATAGCGTATGTTCTCGTTGACACTGATAACCCGTTTCACCTCCTCAATACTCCGCTCCAGTTCCGGTCCGTGATTAATGTGGATGTGGCGATAAAAGCCCACCGGATGCTCCTTTTCCTCTTTATGAGTACCAAAGTCATGGTCGGGTACATATTCTTTATGCCAGTTACGCAGGTCATTCAAAATTTCGGCACGCACCTTGCCTTTCTTATCCAGGAAGTCACCTCCTTCATAAATATCGATGATAACATGGAACAGTTGTTCAATCCCTTTTCCGGTACGGCTGATAGTAGGCAGCATCGGCACTCCGAACAGCTGGCCGAGTTTTACATAATCCAACGTATTTCCGCTCGCTTCCAGCTCATCGTACATATTGAGCGCAATAACCATACGTACATTCATGTCAATCAGCTGGGTAGTGAGATACAGGTTACGCTCCAAATTGGAAGAGTCCACTACATTGATAATGATGTCCGGAGTTTCGTTGATAATGTGGTGGCGGACATAAATTTCTTCGGGAGAATAAGCAGAAAGCGAATAAGTGCCCGGCAAGTCCACGATGCGGAAGTGATAGCCCTGGAAATCGAAATAACCTTCTTTGGCATCTACGGTGACACCGCTGTAATTTCCCACGTGCTCATGCGAGCCCGAGGCTATATTGAAAAGAGATGTTTTACCGCAGTTGGGATTTCCTACCAAAGCCACATTGATGGTACGACGCTTTCCCAAAGCAATGCGTTTCAGTTCTTCTTCTCCCAAACGCATATCTTCGCTCAGCCCTTTGTGATAATCGAGTTGCACGGCTTCCCGGCACATTTCCTTTTCACCGACGATTTCAATCATCTCGGCTTCCTGGCGCCGCAAGGAAATTTCGTATCCCATTACCTTATACTTAATAGGATCTTTCAGAGGAGCATTCAGCAACACCTCTACGGTTTTTCCCTTGATAAAACCCATTTCTACAATTCGCTTACGAAAACCGCCGTGTCCCAGCACTTTAACGATTACACCTTTTTCACCGGTTTTTAATTCGGATAAACGCATAGTCTTTCTGCCTTTCTTTATTTTTGCCGCAAAGATAAAAGATAAGTTCATACAGCACAAATAATTTAGAATGTTTTTAAATAAGAGACATAAAGGAAAACAACGTTTCTGCACAGAAATAATAAAATTCAAGAAGAAACATGTATATTTGCCCCTATGGAAAAGGAAAGAGTAGCACGATATATCAGCCAGAAAAAGCTTTTCATGCCTGCGGACAAAATACTCGTCGCCCTAAGCGGCGGTGCAGACTCCGTTGCTCTATTGTGCTTACTGCAAACGTTGGGTTATGAATGCGAAGCTGCTCATTGCAATTTCCACCTTCGCGGTGAAGAATCCGACAGAGATGAAACATTTGTCCGCCAATTATGCGCGAAGCGCCAAGTTCCGCTACACACCATCCACTTCGATACTTTACGTACCGCCGAAGAACGACACATCTCCATCGAAATGGCGGCAAGGGAGCTGCGTTACGAATGGTTCGAGAAAATACGGACAAAAAGCAATGCCAACGTTATCGCCGTAGCTCACCATCAGGACGACAGTGTGGAAACCCTTCTGCTGAATTTAATCCGTGGCACAGGTATCAACGGACTACGGGGAATACGCTCCAAGAACGGACACATCGTACGCCCCTTACTCTGCCTGGACCGTAACGAAATCATCAACTACCTGAACCGTATAGGACAAGATTACGTAACGGACAGCACCAATCTGCAAGACGAATATACCCGCAATAAAATACGCCTAAACCTGCTGCCGATGATGCAGGAAATCAATCCGTCCGTCAAAGAAAGTATTCTCAACACCGCCGAACATCTGAACGAAGCGTCCGCCATATATAAAAAAGGAATAGAAGAAGGAATACAACGGGTACGGACAGCAAAGGGAATACACATCGGTACCCTGATGCATGAACCCGCCCCAAAAACATTATTGTTTGAAATCTTATATCCGCTCGGCTTCAATGCAACTCAAGTTGAAGATATATGCCGGGCGTTGGAAGGACAACCGGGAAAAGTTTTTACCTCAGGGCATTGGCGTGTAGTGAAAGACCGTGAATATCTGCTGATTGAAACCTGTCAGCAAGCCACACAACCCACTTTAACCATGGAAGAGCGTATTCTTACCCCGGACTTCATCATTCCCCGAGACAAAACAGTCGCCTGCTTCGATGCGGATAAACTCATGTTTCCCCTATCTCTGCGGCTTTGGCAGAAAGGAGACTATTTTATCCCGTTCGGTATGAAAGGCAGAAAAAAAATAAGCGACTACATGACCGACCGCAAATTCTCCCTCCTCCGCAAAGAGCAGCAATGGGTATTATGTTGCGGCAACGACATTATCTGGCTGGTAGGCGAAAGAACAGACAACAGATTCCGGATAGACGAAAACACCCGGAAAGCGTTAATCATAAAAGTGACTGCTTAATCCGCACGCTTAAGAAAACAAATACAATCCGCCTGAAGCTACAAGATAATCCTGTCTTCTTTCTGTCTTTTAAAACAGTCGGCAAGCAAAGCTGCAAACGGCGTATCGAAAGTACGGGCTTTTTGCGGACAGCCCTTTACACAAGCGCAGCAACGAATACACTTTTCCGCATCAGTATTGCACTCATCACCTTTCGCAATAGCACCTGCCGGACAATGTGCCGCACAATACCCGCAGTGATTGCAAAGCTCCGCATCGACTGCCGGAATACGAGGCATAGGCACACCGCTTTTACGCAGCTTCACCACCTTCCGCAAAAAACGGAATAACGGGAAAAACGCCTGACGGGGACGTTGAATACGGCTCACATCGACAGCGTATAACTTATCCATATCGGCAGCCGCTTCTATTTTAGTCCTTATTTTAGCGCCGAAAGTTTCCGCAAACCGCAAATCATCCGCATCCGGCCGCCCCACAGCTATGGGATTTTGCTCCGTACTATACGAATGTTCGCCTACAAACGTAGCGCCGGCAATCACTTTAAATCCCCTTTCCGATGCAAATGCGTCCAGTTCTGCCAATGCTTTTTCATAGGCACGATTACCATATACGACCACCAGCACCGCCGGAGCGCCGGAAGTATGAATGTCTTTCATCCGCTCCAATGCCAAAGGCGCCACTTTTCCGCCATATACAGGAACTGTAATCACTGTCAAGGTGTTTTCGGGAATTTCAAGCTTACCCACCGGACGCAACGTCAAGTCTGTTTTTGTGATTTCGGAAATGCTTGTACCGCGAACAATTGCCTCGCCTACTTGTTTAGAGGTATGGGTAGGTGAGAAAGTAATCAAATGGACTGCGTATATATTCATAAATCTATTTCTTGATAATAATGAAGCAAAGATAAACTTTTAAAATTAAAAAAAAGACGATTTATTTATGAAACCAAAAATAATTATTACCTTTGCACCGTTGAAACATTCTGTAACTCCTTACTGAGGTGAGGATTGTTAGTCAGATTTCCGGTTCAATAATAAATATCCCTATTAAATCATAATTTACAAGGTAGACTTACCAAATAAGTAAAAACCATTCACACATATACTGTATGTATAATATTATTCAATTAAACGACAAGAATTTGTCGGAATTGCAAGCTATTGCCCAAGAGTTGGGTATCAAAAAAACAGACTCTCTCAAAAAAGAAGAACTCGTTTACAAGATACTTGACGAACAAGCTATTGCAGGAGCAACCAAGAAAGTAGCAGCCGACAAATTAAAAGAAGAACGTAAAGGGGACAAGCAAAAACGTTCTCGCGTAACGGTCAAGAAAGAAGGAGCCGACAAGGTGTTCACAGCCAATAAAAACGGTGATCTTACAAAAGGCAAAGCCGAAGAGACACCTGCCGTACAAACTCCCGTACAAGCGGCAGAGGCAGCTAAAGAACCGGCTGTTGCCACAGCTCCCGCAGCAGAGGCTGAAGCTCCCAAACGCAAACCGGGACGCCCTCGCAAAGTAAAACAAGAGGCCGCTCCCGTAGCGGAAGCACCTAAAAAAGTAGCTCCGGCAGAAACAAAAGCAGAAACTGCAGAACCGAAAAAAGCAGAACCCAAGAAAGCCGTCGCAGCTCCCCAACCTACACCGGATGAAAGCCCTATCTTACCGGAAGTGGAAGACGACTTCATTCCCATCGAGGATTTGCCAACCGAAAAAATAGAATTACCGTCGGAGCTCATCGGCAAATTTGAAGCCACCAAAGCGGAAACTCCCGTTCCTGCAGCAGAGCAACCGCAACAACGCCCCCGTCTTCGTCTCCGCGACAATAATACACCATACAACAACAATCGTAACAATAATAACAACCAGCGTCCTGCACAACAGCAGCAACGTCCTGTACAACAACAGAACAATACCGAAAACTATGTCGCCCCCGAGCGTAAGCCGGCAGCAGAGCGTGAAAAGGCATACGAATTCGACGATATACTCACAGGGACCGGTGTATTGGAAATCATGCAGGACGGCTATGGTTTTCTGCGTTCATCCGATTATAATTACCTTTCTTCCCCTGACGATATTTACGTTTCACAATCACAAATCAAGCTGTTCGGCTTGAAGACCGGTGATGTAGTGGAAGGTGTTATCCGTCCGCCTAAGGAAGGCGAGAAATACTTCCCGCTGGTAAAAGTATCCAAGATTAACGGACGCGACCCGGCTTTTGTACGCGACCGTGTGCCGTTCGAACATCTTACCCCGCTTTTCCCGGACGAAAAATTCAAGCTTTGCAAAGGCGGGTATTCCGACTCCATGTCGGCACGCGTAGTAGATCTCTTCGCTCCTATCGGTAAAGGTCAGCGCGCATTAATCGTAGCGCAGCCCAAAACAGGTAAGACTATCTTAATGAAGGATATCGCCAACGCTATTGCAGCCAATCATCCGGAAGTGTACATGATTATGCTGTTGATTGACGAACGCCCGGAAGAGGTTACCGACATGGCCCGTACCGTAAACGCAGAAGTTATCGCTTCTACTTTCGACGAACCGGCAGAGCGCCACGTAAAAATCGCAGGTATCGTATTGGAGAAAGCCAAAAGAATGGTAGAATGCGGACATGACGTCGTTATCTTCCTTGACTCTATAACACGTTTGGCACGTGCCTACAACACTGTCTCCCCGGCTTCGGGCAAAGTGCTGTCCGGTGGTGTGGACGCTAATGCACTGCATAAACCGAAACGTTTCTTCGGTGCCGCCCGTAACATTGAAGGCGGCGGTTCGCTGACCATCCTTGCGACGGCGCTGATTGATACCGGCTCTAAAATGGATGAGGTTATCTTTGAAGAGTTCAAGGGTACGGGTAATATGGAGTTACAACTCGACCGCAACCTCTCCAACAAGCGTATCTTCCCGGCTGTCAATATTGTCGCTTCCAGCACTCGTCGCGACGACTTGCTGCAAGATAAGCAAACGCTGGATCGCATGTGGATTCTTCGCAAGTATCTTGCCGACATGAATCCGATAGAGGCAATGGACTTCGTAAAAGACCGTTTGGAAAAGACCAAAGACAACGACGAATTCCTGATGAGTATGAACGGTTAAACTCTTATACGAAAGAGAAAACCTATAAGACATAAAAGCAAACTCTAAAAAAGAGCGGAATAGTACAATCTATTCCGCTCTTTTTTAATGCTATTATAATGAAAAGAATAAAAAAGTAAAAGTATAAAGAATCAACATTATTTTAATCTTCCTATTGTTTGAAACGGATATATTTTACGCTTCAGAACAATCTACCGCCAAGCCGTAATAATATTCTGCCCTTAAAAGAAGGCTGTTACAGGTATTTTTTGTACTTTTGCGCCTCAATAAGAGTAATTTGTAATTTAGTAATTGTAATTAGATAATATGTTCGATAATTTAAGCGAGAGACTTGAGAGGTCGTTTAAAATTTTGAAGGGTGAAGGTAAAATCACCGAGATAAATGTGGCAGAAACGCTGAAAGACGTGCGTAAAGCACTTTTGGATGCCGACGTAAACTATAAAGTTGCCAAGAGTTTTACCGATACCGTTAAGGAGAAAGCTTTAGGACAAAACGTGCTGACAGCCGTAAAGCCCAGCCAGTTAATGGTAAAAATCGTACACGATGAGTTGACGCAACTCATGGGTGGCGAAACTGCGGAAATCAATATCGATTCCAAGCCGGCTGTTATTTTGATGTCCGGTCTGCAAGGTTCCGGTAAGACAACTTTCTCCGGAAAGTTGGCACGCATGCTGAAAACCAAAAAGAACCGGAAACCTTTATTGGTAGCCTGTGACGTTTACCGTCCCGCCGCTATCGAACAGTTGCGCGTACTGGCAGAACAAATCGAAGTACCCATGTACTCCGAACCGGACAGCAAAGACCCGGTAGCCATAGCCCAAAACGCCATACAGGAAGCCAAAGCAAAAGGGTATGACCTCGTAATCGTCGATACAGCCGGTCGTCTGGCCGTAGACGAGGAAATGATGAACGAGATCGCTGCAATCAAAGCCGCCATTAACCCGAACGAAATCTTGTTTGTGGTAGACTCCATGACCGGACAGGATGCCGTAAACACAGCCAAAGAATTCAACGAACGTTTGGACTTCAACGGCGTGGTATTGACCAAGCTGGACGGTGATACCCGCGGCGGTGCCGCCCTTTCCATCCGTTCCGTAGTAAACAAACCTATCAAGTTTGTCGGAACCGGTGAAAAGCTGGACGCTATCGATCAGTTCCACCCTGCCCGTATGGCCGACCGTATTCTCGGTATGGGTGACATCGTGTCACTGGTAGAGCGTGCGCAAGAGCAATATGACGAAGAAGAAGCCAAACGTCTGCAAAAGAAAATCGCGAAGAATCAGTTCGACTTCAACGACTTCCTGAGTCAGATTGCGCAAATCAAGAAAATGGGTAACTTGAAAGAGCTTGCTTCCATGATACCGGGAGTCGGCAAGGCCATCAAGGATATCGACATTGATGACAATGCTTTTAAGAGTATAGAAGCGATTATCTACTCCATGACTCCGGAAGAACGCAGTAATCCTGCCATTCTGAACGGTTCGCGTCGCCAACGCATCGCCAAAGGTAGCGGAACGAACATTCAAGAAGTAAACCGTCTGCTGAAACAGTTCGACCAGACCCGTAAAATGATGAAAATGGTGACCGGCAGCAAAATGGGTAAGATGATGCCGAAGCTGAAAAGATAAGAAGAAACTCCCCGCATATACCTCCCGCTGATTTCATATATTAAATGAAATCAGCGGGATTTTTGCTTTATTCGGTTATTTGCTCTACTTTTGCGAATAATGCCATGCAAATAATAACTAATACGATATATTGAATATGACACTAATTGACGGAAAAGCAATTTCCGAACAGGTTAAGCAGGAAATTGCAGCAGAAGTAGCTGATATAGTGGCACGCGGCGGAAAGCGCCCTCACTTGGCAGCTATCCTTGTGGGACACGACGGTGGCAGCGAAACCTATGTAGCAGCCAAAGTAAAAGCTTGTGAAGTATGCGGATTCAAATCCTCGCTAATTCGTTATGAGGCGGACGTAACGGAAGAAGAGTTACTGGCGAAAGTGCGCGAACTGAATGAGGATGCGGATGTAGACGGTTTTATCGTCCAGCTGCCTTTGCCCAAACATATCTCGGAACAAAAAGTGATTGAAACCATCGACTACCGCAAAGATGTGGACGGCTTTCATCCCATCAATGTAGGGCGCATGTCCATAGGACTGCCTTGCTACGTTTCCGCAACTCCCAATGGTATTCTCGAATTACTGAAAAGATACGAAATAGAAACCTCCGGAAAGAAATGCGTTGTACTGGGACGCAGCAACATCGTAGGCAAGCCCATGGCTGCCCTTATGATGCAAAAAGCTTATCCGGGCGACGCCACGGTGACCGTTTGCCACAGCCGCAGTAAAGACCTGGTAAAAGAGTGCCAGGAAGCCGATATCATTATCGCAGCTTTGGGACAACCCAACTTCGTAAAAGCGGAAATGGTAAAGGAAGGCGCAGTCGTTATCGACGTAGGTACCACCCGCGTACCGGACGCAACCAAGAAATCCGGCTTCAAGCTGACCGGTGACGTCAAGTTCGATGAAGTCGCTCCAAAATGCTCATTCATCACCCCCGTACCCGGTGGCGTAGGCCCGATGACCATTGTCTCTTTAATGAAGAACACACTTCTGGCAGGCAAGAAAGCTATTTATCAATAATAAGGATGATGAAAACACTCATCACCCTTATCTTTCTACTATATAGCGTAGCCCTTTCCTCACAGGAAAGGATTACGCTATTATTTGTAGGAGACTTAATGCAACACCGGGCGCAAATAGATGCCGCCCGTACTTCCGACGGAACATATGATTACTCCTCTTATTTCTCTCTCGTAAAGGAAGAAATCTCTCGTGCCGATATTGCGATAGGCAATCTCGAAGTAACTCTCGGTGGAAAACCCTATCGAGGCTATCCCGCTTTCAGTGCGCCCGACGAATATCTGCAAGCTATCAAGGATGCCGGATTTGATGTTCTTCTCACAGCAAACAATCATTGTCTGGATCGCGGCAAGACAGGATTGGAACGAACCATCACACAAATCGAATCCCTTTCCATACCCTATGCAGGCACTTACCGGAACGCCGCCGAACGTAAACAACGCTATCCTCTTTTCATCCGGAAAAAAGGTTTCTGTATAGCCATACTCAACTATACTTACGGTACCAATGGAATCAAGCCATCCGCACCCAACATCGTCAATTACATCGACAAAGAAACAATTCTAAAGGACATCCATAGCGCCCGGGCCGTACGCCCGGACGCCATTATAGCCTGTATGCATTGGGGAGAAGAATATCAATCACTCCCCAACCGCGAGCAACGCGAACTTGCCGGCTGGTTACTGGAACAGGGAGTAACCCATATCATCGGTTCGCATCCGCACGTAATCCAGCCTATGGAATTACGCACGAACGGCAATCAACAACATGTCATCGTCTATTCCTTAGGAAACTTCATTTCCAACATGAGCGCTGCCAATACAGACGGCGGCCTCATTTTTACGCTGCAACTTGAGAAATATCCTCTCCCCGCGCCCATCCATCCATTACAAAACAATTTAAGCTATTCACCGTCGCTCGAACCTTTTGCCCTTTCTTTTCCGTTCGCCCGTGTCGTCCGGTGTGGATACACCTTAGTGTGGACCGGCCGCCCTGCTCTCACCGGAGAAAAAAATTACATTTTATATCCCTCCCATGCACCGGTGGACAGCTTACCGAAATCAGCCCGTAACCGCTTGAATATCTTTATGAAAAACTCCCGAAAGCTCCTGTCCCGGCACAATATAGGAATTTATGAGAATAACAAATAGCTGTTTTTTATTGAAAATATTCATCGAAATATTTGTAATATCAAAGATTATCCCTATCTTTGCACCGCATTTAAGAAATGCAACAACATGGTGACTGTAGTTCAGTTGGTTAGAGCGTCAGATTGTGGTTCTGAATGTCGAGGGTTCGAGTCCCTTCAGTCACCCAAAGAAATCCTTAATAATCCATAAATTATTAAGGATTTTCTTTTTTCTCTCACGGAACAAATTAATCCGTCCCATAAGACAAACCAACCCATCTCACGAGATGAATTAATCCGTCCCGCAAGACGTTTTTCTTCATCCTGCGGGACGGATTTACTCAAATACCACAATGATTTTTTATCCCTCTCGCTATTCTGCTTCCATACTATAAAGAATAAAAAAAGTCCCGCAAATCTCAACGACTTACGGGACCCCAGAATAAACAGAACTCAGGACACCTTTCGGCATCCCTCAATAAGTTGCGGACAACAGGGCAGATGTACCCAAGACTTGCTTCCTACACCGATTTCAGAATCAACGCCTATGATTCCACCCATACTCTCTACAATAGACTTGCATATCGATAACCCCAAACCAGTCCCCTGTGCAAAAGAGTCGAGCTTTTCAAATCGGTCAAAGATCGTAGAAAGTTTATCTTTAGGTATTCCACACCCTGTGTCAGTTACACTCAATTTCAACTCCTGTTTATTTATCTCATAAGATATATCTATTATATCCTTTGCTTGTACATTTCATGGCATTAGACAAAAGATTATCCAATACTTGTTTTGCACCGCAAAGGAAAGCATTTCCCTATGAAGTATCCTACTTCAATAACCCCTACTATAAAAAATTGTCCTAAAGTTTATAAAGAAAAGTCCTACAATACTGTATAACAACGGTTTATTATTCCATCTCCATTTGAACCTTTTTAAATTCAGAAGGCGTCATACCCGTTTTACTCTTAAACAGATTGTGAAAAGTCGGCATGCTGTTAATGCCGGAAGCCTCTGCTATGGCACGTAGAGTATACTCGGGATGCTCTTTCAACAACTGTATGGCATGATTTAAACGCAGCTCATTGATATAGCCATTCAGATTGGTTCCCGTATTTTCTTTTATCATTTTGGCAAAACGGGTATTATTCATGTGCGCCATTCTCACCAAATCTTCTCTTGACAAATCGGCGGAAAGATAAAGCTCATCTTTCCTTATCAGAGAATCCAATTTCTGAAAGACCAGTTTATTGATTTCATACTCCTGGCCGGCATCGGAAGATTCCGTATCCAGTTCATGATGTGGAAGAAGCGGCTCGGTATCTCCCGATGACTGCTGTTTCTTCTTCTGCGCGGAAAGTTCCTCATTGATATACTTCATCAATGCCCTGTTCTTATCCTTGATATTCCGATTCTGCAACCACACTTTCCATAGGAAAAACAAAGCCAGCAGCACCAAGATACAGATAAAAATCAAAGAGACAGTCCTTATTCTTAATTGGGAAGCCTGCTCCACAATATGCGCTTCTTTCTCATCGACATCGTATAAGGTGTCAAGCTCCAATGCGGCATTCGTCTTTTCACGCTGATGTATACTGTCAGTCACAGCAATAAAAAGGGCGCTTAACTCAGCGGCCTGCTTGTACTCTCCCAAACTGGTATAAGCCATTATTTCTTTGGACAAAATACCACGGTACTGATGATTGATGGTATCCTGTTCCCTGAAAAGCTCTTTCAAGTCACGACAATTATCCAGTATCTCCCGATACTGTCCTGTGACAAGCAGATAGGGAGTAGCATTATATTTACCTTCGGGAGTTGAAGCGGCTTGTGTGGATTTATATTTTGCAAAGCACTTCTCCGCCTTTTTCTTATCGTCCGAACGATAATACAGATAAGCCAACTTTGAATATAAATATGATTTCTGCAAATCCAGATAAGCTTCCTGCATGCCTTCCGTCCTTTCCATTTTATCCAGTAACTCCTGACGATACAAGCCTACCGCCAAGGCATCATCTATCAAATTATCATCTATCAGAAAGCTCATTTTAACCCCGCAAAAGTAAGAAAGCATACGCAAACCGTACGCATCGTCAGCATCGCTCAAGAGCCGGATAGCCTCATCGAATGTTTCATACGCCTCTTTCTTAAAAGACAAACGGCGTTTGTTCTCTCCCATACAGAATAGCAATTTAGCTTCCGCCTGTTCATCATTCATATTCCTGGCCAACCGAATGCCCTCAACGACATACCGATTACTTACTTCATATTCGCTCAACAGACTTGCCAAGTCCGCCAACTCAATCGTCATCTTTAGTAGATGTTCGGGGGTATTATTCGCCACGGAATCCTGTACATAAGCCCGTCTTGCATAACGAAAAGCCAATTTGCACTGGTACTTATTACGGTAGACCATGCTCCGCAGGTCGTTGATCCGGGCAGGCAGCATTGCCCGCTTTTCTTCGGCTTCATCCAGCAATTGCAATGCACGGTCGGGTTCAGTCATATATATATCCGTGATATACTGCTCTGTATAAGGTGAAGATTGCTCATTATTTTCTTTCTCCTGAGCCATCAGGAAAACATTGTCCACCAAGAATAAAAAGCAGATATAAAGGAAATTTTTCATAGTTTCTGAGCCTATCCGGATTCATTAATAGTCCGCAAATATATACTTTTTTATTTATCCTAACAGTAAAATCACCTATCTTTGCAAGGATGAAACTAAATCAAATATGAAAATTCTCTGGATAGACTTAAATAGTTCTTACGCCCATTCCTCATTGGCGCTTCCCGCACTGCATGCACAAATAGCGGATGATTCCTCGATTGAATGGGCAATCGTTTCCGCCACAATTAATGAAAACACAGGGACCGTTGTGGACGAAGCTTATCGGCACAAGCCCGACATTCTTGCCGCAACCACCTGGCTTTTCAACCACGAACAATTACTGCATATCGTATCAAGGCTGAAAGCTTTACTGCCCGAAACCTGTCTTATATTAGGCGGTCCGGAGTTTCTTGGAGATAATGAATTCTTTCTGCGTAAGAACCCTTTTGTAAACTGTGTATTCAGAGGAGAAGGCGAAGAGGCGTTTCCGCAGTGGTTGGCCTGCTGGAATCATCCGGAACAGTGGAAGGATATTCCCGGTCTGTGTTATCTGGATGCCGATAAACAATATAAAGACAATGGAATAGCCCGTGTCTTAAACTTCTCCGGACTTATTCCACCCGAAAAAAGCTGTTTCTTCAATTGGAGCAAGCCGTTTGTACAACTTGAAACTACACGCGGATGTTTCAACACATGCGCCTTTTGCGTCAGCGGCGGCGAGAAACCGATTCGCACTCTCTCTATTGACAGCATCCGCCAACGGCTCCTAATCATCCATGAGCATGGTATTAAAAATGTACGCGTACTCGACCGTACATTCAATTACAATGCACGTCGTGCAAAAGAACTGCTCCAACTGTTTTTAGAATATCCCGACATACGTTTTCATTTAGAGATACATCCGGCGCTTCTCTCCGAGGAATTAAAAGAGGAGTTAAAACTGTTACCGCAAGGACTGCTCCACCTTGAAGCCGGGATTCAAAGCTTGCGTGAACCAGTACTTGAACAAAGCCGCCGCATGGGTAAATTATCCGATGCTTTGGCAGGGCTGAAATTTCTCTGCTCGCTTCCAAATATGGAAACGCATGCCGATCTTATAGCCGGACTTCCCCTCTATCATCTCAATGAGATATTCGAAGATGTATATACCCTGGCCCGGTACAATGCGGGAGAGATACAATTAGAGTCACTCAAACTGCTTCCCGGTACGGAAATGCGCCGCCGGGCAGAAGAACTCGGAATACGCTATTCCCCTTTCCCACCCTACGAAGTTTTAGAAACAAACGAAATCAGCGTAGGCGAACTGCAGACAGCCCGCCAGCTATCCCGCCTGTTAGACGGTTTTTACAACACTCCCGCCTGGCAGGCACTAACCCGGGAGTTAATCTTAAATGACAGAACTTTCTTGCAGAGGTTCCTTGAACATCTGATACAGATAAATCTTATAGACCAACCCATGAGCTTGGAAAAACGCGGGCTTATACTTTATGAATATTGTAAGTTGGCTTATCCTGAATATCAAATGCAGGCCAGCATTGCCTGGATAGAAGCCGGCATGTCATTAAAGAAAGCTCCTGCAGAAAAGGTAAAGACCAAACATCAAGTTCCACCGGAGAGGTGGGAAGTGATATATGGAGATTATAAAGACAGCCTCAGGCTTTGCTTTCTTCCACAAGACGAAAATACAAAATGCGGTTATTGGTTTGGATTTGAATCTGAAGTACAGAAAACCACTCCTGTATTCAAAGCAAGAACAAGCGGTTAGCAATCTGCCGATATTGCCATCGGCACCGACAAACAATGCATCATTCGGCAAAATAGGTGTACCTCTTTACGTTTTTTGCCATTTACCCAAAAATAAAAAGTCCCGTAAATTATTAATTTACAGGACTTTTCTTTAATTCATATTCTATTTCAGCGGAGAGACAGGGATTCGAACCCCGGGTGCCTCGCAGCACAACGGTTTTCAAGACCGCCGCAATCGACCACTCTGCCACCTCTCCAAAACTTCCTTTTCAAGAAGTGCTTTTCTCTTAAAGCGCTGCAAAGATAATACTTCTTTTTTAAACAGCAAACAAACTCGGCATAAATATCACTCTCTCCCTTAAATTGCTACGGTGGTACAGTACAAACTAATAACCGATACAACAATCTATTTTATTCTTACCACATCCGTTATCTTTTCATACCACAGCTGTTGTAAGAAAAGATAACGGCAGTAGTATGAAAGGATAACAGGCGTGGTAAGAATAGTTTTTCCACAAGAAAACAATAGCCTGCAAACAGTTCAGCCCCAATTAACAGCAAGCAACAAATAAATGCATACACAGCGACATTCTCTACCTATTAATGATTATTTTATGTTCTTCAGCATAAAAACTATGCATTTTATTGTGCAATTACGGAAATATTTCCGTAATTTTGCGCGCTCTAAAGGATAACATATCTAATCACTTTCAAAAAAAGAATATTATGGAATTAAACAAAACCTTTATTGACGGGCTTTGGAGCAAAGAAATCAATGTTAGTGATTTCGTTAGTAAAAACATCGCACCCTACACCGGAGATGCATCTTTCCTGCAAGGACCTACGGAACGTACCAAACGTATTTGGAACCTCTGTTTGGAAGCATTGGAAGAAGAAAGAGCCAATAACGGTGTTCGCTCATTAGATCATACTACAGTATCTACTATCACTTCACACAAGGCAGGCTATATCGATAAGGAAAACGAACTTATCGTAGGTTTGCAGACAGATGAGCTGTTGAGACGCGCCATCAAACCTTTTGGCGGCATCAATGTCGTGGCGAAAGCATGCCGCGAGAATGGCGTAGAAGTAGATGATAAAGTAAAAGACATCTTTACACATTATCGTAAGACTCACAATGACGGCGTATTCGACGTATATACCGAAGAAATCCGTTCGTTCCGCTCTCTGGGTTTCCTTACCGGACTTCCCGACAACTATGCACGCGGACGCATCATCGGTGACTACCGTCGTTTGGCATTGTACGGTATCGACCGCCTCATCGAGGCCAAGCAGGAAGATTTACGCAACCTGACCGGCCCCATGACCGAGGCACGTATCCGCCTGCGCGAAGAAGTATCAGAACAAATCAAGGCTTTGAAGGACATCAAAATCATGGGTGAATACTATGGTCTCGACCTCAGCCACCCTGCCACATCTGCTCAGGAAGCTGTACAATGGGTATATATGGCGTACCTCGCTGCCGTAAAAGAACAAGACGGAGCAGCCATGTCATTAGGTAATGTATCTTCATTCCTCGACATTTTCATCGAATACGACTTGGCTCACGGTAAGATTGACGAAACTTTTGCTCAGGAGCTGATTGACCAGTTCATCATCAAACTGCGTATGGTACGCCACTTGCGTATGCAGTCTTACAACGACATCTTCGCCGGAGACCCGACTTGGGTTACCGAAGCTATCGGCGGACGCTTCAATGACGGTCGCGTGAAAGTAACAAAGACTTCTTTCCGCTTCCTGCAAACGCTGTACAACCTCGGCCCGTCTCCCGAACCCAACATGACCGTTCTGTGGAGTCCCGAATTACCGGAAGGTTTCAAGGAATTCTGCGCCAAAGTATCTGTGGATACCAGCTCTATCCAATACGAAAACGATAATCTGATGCGCGAAGTACGTAACTGCGATGACTACGGTATCGCTTGTTGCGTATCTTACCAAGCCATCGGTAAGCAAATCCAGTTCTTCGGCGCACGTGCCAACCTCGCCAAAGCATTGTTGCTCGCCATCAACGGCGGACGTTGCGAGAATACCGGAACCGTAATGGTAAAAGGTATCCCCGTACTGACCCACGACACGCTGAACTTTGAAGAAGTAATGGCCAACTACAAGAAAGTGTTGACGGAGATTGCCCGCGTTTACAACGAAGCAATGAACATCATACACTACATGCACGACAAGTATTACTACGAAAAAGCCCAAATGGCATTCGTCGATACCGACCCGCGCATCAATCTTGCCTATGGTGTAGCCGGACTTTCCATCGCTATCGACTCACTGTCCGCCATCAAATACGCCAAAGTAACGGCACGCCGTAACGACATCGGTTTGACGGAAGGCTTCGACATCGAAGGTTCTTTCCCCTGCTTCGGTAACAATGACGACCGTGTAGACCATCTCGGCGTAGACTTGGTTTACTATTTCAGCGAAGAGCTGAAGAAGCTGCCCGTATACAAGAATGCCCGTCCTACCCTGTCATTGCTGACTATCACTTCCAATGTGATGTATGGCAAGAAGACCGGCGCTACTCCTGACGGACGCGCCAAAGGTGTCGCTTTTGCTCCGGGAGCCAACCCGATGCACGGACGTGACAAGAACGGTGCTATCGCTTCTTTGAGTTCGGTAGCCAAACTGCGTTATCGCGACTCGCAAGACGGTATCAGTAACACATTCTCTATCGTTCCGAAGTCATTAGGTCCTACTGACGAAGAGCGTGTCGACAACCTGGTTACCATGATGGACGGTTACTTCACCAAAGGCGCGCACCACCTCAATGTGAACGTATTGAACCGTGAAATGCTGGAAGATGCCATGGAACATCCGGAAAAATATCCGCAACTCACCATCCGCGTTTCCGGTTATGCCGTAAACTTCGTGAAGTTGAGCCGCGAGCATCAGTTGGAAGTCATCAGCCGCAGTTTCCACGAAAGAATGTAAGTAATACTTTAAGAGTATAATCTTCAGGCACGGATTACGCGGATTTCACGGATTAAGTAAACAATCCGGGTGCTCCATGTAATCCGTGCTTTTTTCTTAATACATTCTTACTTATAATATACGATTATGATTAATGTTCATTCATACGAATCAATGGGTACCTTTGACGGTCCGGGATTACGGCTCGTCGTTTTCCTTCAAGGCTGTCCTTTCCGTTGCCTGTATTGCGCCAATCCCGACACCATAGACGCAAAAGGCGGTACTCCCACCCCCGCCAATGAAATTCTACAAATGGCTATCAGCCAAAAAGCATTCTTTGGAAAGAAAGGGGGAATCACTTTCTCCGGTGGCGAACCCACATTGCAGGCCGAGGCATTGATACCTTTATTCAGAGATTTGAAAGCCAACGGCATCCACATCTGCCTTGACACCAACGGTGGTATCTGGAATGACAAAGTAGAGGAATTGTTAAGTCTGACAGATTTGGTATTGCTTGACATCAAAGAGTTCAACCCCGAACGTCACCGTGCTTTAACCGGGCGCAGCAACGAACAAACCTTGCGCACTGCCGCCTGGCTGGAACAACAAGGACATCCATTCTGGCTGCGCTATGTCTTAGTGCCGGGATATAGTGATTTTGAGGAAGATATACGTAATATGGGCAAGCAGCTTGGCAAATACCAAAGCATACAACGAGTGGAAATACTTCCCTATCACCGCTTAGGAGTACATAAATACGAGGCCATGGGCTGGGATTATCAGTTAAAAGAGGTAGTAGAGAATACCCCCGCACAACTGGAACGGGCCGAAAAGCTCTTCAAAGAGTATTTCCCCACAGTAGTGGTAAATTGAGAATTGAGAATTAAAAATTGAGAAATAGGCTGCGCTATAAACTCTTTATCGGTATAAACCCCGATTTTGCTATTTACTATTATAGCGCAGCCTATTTCTCAATTTTTAATTCTCAATTCTCAATTTAATCAGTAAGTCAACCGTATTCCCCCTTGTAACGTAAAGTTACAGGGATTTTCCTTCCTTATCGTCTGAATATCGGAGCCGTCATCGAAGAAGTAAGACACTCCCGGTTCTACATAAATACCTACCCTTTTACTTATATTATACTGTGCACCCACAGCTCCCATCACAGAGAATTGCAACGGCTTTACAGTTTCGCTCCGACTGCCTATTTTACCATAAATACATTTCTCCATGGCGCCTCCGGCGGAAACATACATGATAAAGGACTTCTTATCTACAAAATTCCAGTTGGCACGCAAAGGAATACCTAAATAATGCAATTTCTGGCTGACCTTCTTCGAGCTTCCGGCAAACTTCACATCCGAAGCAAGATACGTATATGTCAAACCAGTCTCTACGGAGAATCCTTTCGCAAGTCCTTTACGCACTGAGAAACCGAAAGACAAGGGCTGCTTATGGTCTATATCCACTATCTCTTCCGAGTTTTTCATCAGATACGGCATACCATTCTTGAAAACAAGCTCCTGTCCTTCCGGAACATCCATTATACCGTTAGCCACCGTAGCCAAATCGACCTTCCCGCCGGAATAGCCGAACCCCGGATCGCTTTGTACAAAACCGCTTTCACCGATACTGTTTCCGGCAATCAGTCCGCCCGTATTTCCCACAGCCAGTCCGACCGACCAACCGCGTGACTTTTCTTTTTTCGTATTTCCAATCGGCAGTTGCAGTTTATCCCTACCGGACGGACGACGACGTTCAACCTGCTGTTTCTCCGTACTATTATTTCCGGTTGTAACAACCTCATCTTCTTTTTTCGTTACCGGAACCGTTTGTTCCTGTACACTCTCTTGAATTTCCGGTTCCGTATCCAAAGGCTGCATCTTCGTTGTCTGCTCCGCATCACCTGCTGTATCCAGTTGTTGCGCCAACAAAGAACGCCTATTTATACCCGCTGACGATACCTGTTTCTGCGCGCGATAGTCAGGTTCTGTTATTTCTGTCCGTATCGAAGGTGTCTGTTGCTCCGGCAGTCTGTCCGGAGCAATTGCCAATGCCGGCACAGCCGTACCCCTCATTTCCTCTCCCACAGGGCTCTGAAGCAACCACACACTGACTGACGACACCACGATAAGCAATGACGCAGCCGCAGCTACAGCCCAGCGGCGGAAAGGAATAATCCTCCGTTTTCCGGCTGCCGGCGGCTTCGGAGCGGACAAATCCTTTTCAAGCCGTTCCCAACCGGAAACGGGTAACGATTCGGAATAATCCTCCAACCGTTCCTTTATCTTTCGCATCCACAATTCATCTTCCATACGTTTCTTCATTTATGCGTTCTTTTTCATCCACTCCTTCACCTTAACCGCCAAAGCTGCTTTGGCGCGTACCAACTGCGAAGCCGAGGATTTTTCATTGATGCCCAGCAGTCGGGCGATCTCCTTGTGAGATTTATCTTCAAAAATAAACAGGTTGAATACGGTACGATAGCCGGCAGGAAGTTCGCTGATAAACTGCATCAATACTTTTTGAGGAATTGTATCCACAGCCGAGGCATCCGGTTCTTCATACGTTTCCGGCACATCATCCAAGGCAGCAGACTGGTTCATCACATCATTCTTCCGCAAATACTGTAACACCGTATTCACCATTACACGCTCCATCCAAGCCCGCAAAGAACCCTCTCCCCGCCAAGTGAACTTATCGAAAGAATCGAACAGCTTCAAGAAACCGTCATGCATCAAGTCCTGTGCGGTTTCCCGGTCACCGGCATAACGCAAACATACGCCGAGCATCCGCCCTGCATACTGTTCATACAGTTCTTTGCGGGCAAGGTTGTCGCCTTGCCTGCAGCGTTCTGCCAATACCTGTTCTTCCATTCTCTCTTTTAACACGTGTTTACCTTATAAATGCAACAGGCGCAAAAATACTGCATCCGGCAGATAAGAAATTCATTCTTCATCTTCTTTAACAATCTTATAAGCAGTATTTGCACAATCCCGGCATTTTCTGAATACGAAATCTAAAACAGAACCAATAACAAAACCTCTACTTATGAAAAAGTTAAGAACGACATTAGCCGCATTTCTGCTACTGCTCATTGCCATGCCCGTATTGCAATCCTGTCTGGACGATTGGGACGATGATGAGCGTTCATCCCTCACTATCGGCACTGTACGTATCATCGACGGAAAAGACTATTATTTCGCGCTCGATGAAGGAACCAGAATGTTTCCCGGCGATACCGCCCAAGTCAATAACTATACGTTGGTGGAAGGACAACGCGCTTTTGTATATTTCAACTTGCTGGACGAAAAGGTGGATGGCTACGATTACAATGCCAAAATCAATCATGTAGAGAATATTCTCACCAAAGACATCTACTTCATGCCCGCCGAAAAAGCCGACAGCATCGGTGACGACCGCATCAACATAACCAATATGTGGATTACGGGCAATTATCTGAATATTCAGTACCAGCTATATCACAGCAACAGTAACGACAAAAAACATATGCTGAACCTGATAGTCAACGAAACATCCGACGGCAAAAACGATAAAGAAGGTTATGTCACGCTGGAATTCCGCCAAAACGCCTATGATGACGAACCCCTCATGCCGGGACAAGGACTTGTTTCTTTCAAACTGGATAAGATAGCCGACCGGATATCCGGAAAAACCGGACTTAATATCCGCGTAAAAAGTTTGTACGACGGCGAACGTTATATGACTGTCGACTTTAAGAAAGACGAAAACTAATCCATTCTGTGGAACACTCTTTTCAAGTTCTTTTTATAAAAGCGGAGTGAGGCATTTGTCAAAAGAAAGGCGTATCTTTGCAGCCGATTTTACAAAATTACTTTCTACAACCATGAAAAAAGGACTGCTGTACGCTATATTGGCATCTGTGCTATGGGCTATCGTAAACCCGTTTATCAAGCAAGGGCTCAGTTATGATTTTACTCCGATGAATTTCGCCGGTATTCGTTTTACGAGTGTCGGCATTCTGCTTTTTGCTTATACCTGGCACAAAGGTATGTGGCAGGAAATCAAGCAGTACCGCAAACTGTTCCTCAACTTGATATTCATCAATATGTTCATGGGCTATACGGCCTTCTATTTCGGGGTGGATTTTGTCAGCGGGGCTATCTCATCCATCATCATGGGTATGACACCGCTTATCAATGTATTGCTTGCCCACTTGTTGGCAAGTAACGACAAGTTGAACGGTTACAAGATAGTCAGCCTCATCGTCAGCCTTGCGGGGCTTTTGCTGATTGTAGGAATGGGTAGCGACGGCGAACCGCTGGATTGGAAAGGCATTACAGGCATCATACTATTATTGCTCAGTATCATTTTTCAAGGCTACTCCGCCATCTCCGTATCCGAGGAGAAAGGCAAAATCAACCCTATCTTCCTGAATGCCGTACAGATGTTCTTCGGTGGCGCCCTTATCTACATCATCGGACTGAGTACGGAAGGTTATCATTCTTTTATCGGCAAGCCTGCCGGGTTCTATATCAGTCTGGGTATTCTTGTATTCATTTCTGTCTTTGCATTCAGTTTCTGGTTTATGGCGTTACAAAGCAAAGGAGCAAAAGTCAGCGACATCAATATGTGCCGCCTCATCAACCCGATTCTCGGAGCTGTATTAAGTTGGATTATGCTTGCGGGAGAATACCCCACATTCAGTACCGTAGCGGGTATGTTGATTATTGTCAGCTCACTGATTATCTACTTTAAAGGAGCGGATATTATAAAGTACCTTAGTACAAAGAAGTAAGCAACAATGGAATAACAAAGTTATATGAAGCTACCATTATTCCCACACGATATAAAAGAAGTATCTCACTGGAAATAGAATGAGGCTAAGGTATATAATGAAGAAATTCTATGATTGCATCATATAAGAGCGAATAGGAAATAACTGCTTTTATTGTTTTAAATAACATAAAATCATAAAATTCACTTTTGCCCATAATTCTATTCATTCAGACATTACAATGACTATCTGTGTGAGTGTACCATAAAGTTAAGCCACGAACCAATCTTTATCACATTTTACTCGAACTTACCGTTCCCCGACCTCAAAATATTTTTTGGCGCGACATCGGAAACCTCACTCTTGCCCTACCCGTACCCGATATCGGCAAAGATCCGCGTACCTACAACTACCTGAGCGGTGAAAGCATCCGCCTGCTTTCCGTAGAAATAAACTGCCAGATGAGACGGGAAATATCACCGATTACAACATGGACGAGTTAGTCAACGAAGACACCCTGATGAAACATTTCCAACTGTGGCGAAAGAAGGAAAAACTGGAAAGAAAAAAAGAAAGGGGAATATAGGCATACCGCCGAATTTCATGATAAAATGCCTATCTTTGCCACATCATAGCAGTGGTATGGCAACAGACACCTATTCAACAGAAAGCAAAGAATACGAAAACTCCCTCGACGCATCATATAAGAAAGGGAAGGGTATTTATTACACCGACATGGAACTGTCTTCAAGAATCATCAAATTCCTGAAGATTCCTTGCGGCGCCTATATACTGGACCCTTGTTGCGGAACAGGAAACTTTATCGTATCGGCACGGAACTCAGGCCATGAAAATGTGTATGGTTCCGACATCGACGCAAACGCGATAGCTCTCTGCCAAAGGAAAAGCGGCATAAAGAACATCACCGTGCTGGATACTTTAGCGAACAACGGCAAGGATATCCTACGAGAGCTGCATTTAAAATCTCCCGTAGATTATGTGATAGGAAATCCGCCTTATGTGCCTATCAACAAGGACATCACCATAGACACTCCCGACCGACCGTTCCTGAAAAGCGTAAAAGAATCGGGCAGTAACTTATTTATTGCCGCCATATACAGGGCTTTTGAACTGGCCTGTCCGGACGGCGTGATTTCATACATCATCCCCAAAAATTTCCTGCATGTTGCCTCATACAGCAAGCTGAGGAAGCTGATATTGAGTGAAAAGACCATATTGTCGATTATCGACATCGGCGTATATTTTAAAAGCGTAAGAGGGGAACAAATAATCATCACCCTGAAAAACAGCCACGTCCCCAACCACAATATCCGCATCTACGGATACGGCAACAATGAATTCATCAAGCGTCTGGAAGTTCCGCAGAGCTTTTACGACAACGAGATTCTATTATTTGAGAATGAAACGGATTTCCGCATATATAAGCGGTTAGAATCCTCGTATAAGAAGTTAGGCGATATCTGTACAGGCTATGTGGGCAGGGGCAAATCCAAATCTCCATCCGCCGTCACAGGAAAGGACATCCGGAAGTTCTCCCTAAAGAATGCCCCCGTCCCCCAGAAAGGTGACCGGGTGTTTATTCAGAATATTTACAGCGCCGAGGCGGGTATCATCGCCAGCTTTGCAGGAAACTTAGAGGCCTCTGAAACCGTCACTGTAATTACAGACCGCGATGAAAACATGTGCCGGTACATTCTGGGCATTTTACATTCCAGACTATGCAACTATTTCCTATTGAAATTCTGCTACAACAATTCAAAACTCACCATGCATACCGATGCCAAATATCTTAAAAAGTTGCCGTTCATTATTAACAGCCGTACTTTTAAGAAGATAGTAAGCATCGTAAAGCTACTTGAACAGACCCGATATATGAGTGATGAATGGTTTGAAGCCGTGGAGTCGTTAAATGATGTAGTTTATGAGACATACGATATAGGCAGGGCGGAAAGCGGGTATATAGATGCTCAAATGAGAGGGGTACAATCCGAGAAGTGGGATTATAATAGACAGAAATAGCGGAGAGACGGGGTTATATACATTTTCCGTCGAATACCCTTATTATTCAAGATTATACTCTCTTTGTAACGATTTAACAACTAAATTATAACTATTCCGTCACTCACAAACTTTCATTTTCCACAGCCATAAAACTAACTTCTGATAAGTTATAATCGGAGAAAGATATATTTTTAAACAAATATGTTAATAAACACCCAGCAAATATATTGTTAGGTATTTTTTGTGATTAACTTTGCGATATAAATCACAGTAACGTATACATTTAAAGTTATATTAGCCAGAAACTACTTATGAATACAAAGTTTAACGATTTTCAGACCTCTGCATTAGGATTTACAAAAAGTCCTCTAGGTATAATAGCTTTATTTATTGTTTTAATATATGGATTTGCAACATTGGCTGCTACATTTGGAGATAATTTTAAAGATTCCATTGTATTATTAGTCTATTTTTTAATATTATTCCCTGTGATTGTTTTTGTAGGATTTCTATGGCTTGTATCAAAACATCATGATAAAATCTATGGCCCCTCTGATTTCAAGAATGAGGACAATTTTTTTAAAATGAGAATGTCATCGGTTGCATCCTTAGCGGTTGCGTCCGCAAAACAATTTGAAAAGACGCAAAAAGATGGAGATATCCAAAAACAACTTGATTCTATAATTGAAACAGTATCTAAAACATCTTCTAATAAAGAACAAAACTCTACAAATGAGTGGAATAACAGAATTTTATGGGTGGATGACAGACCAGAGAATAATGTATATGAAAGACATGCTTTTGAAGCACAAGGACTTAGTTTTAGTCTGGCTCTATCAACAAAAGAGGCATTAGAAATTCTAAAAAATAACAAGTATGCCGTAATTATCTCCGATATGAAAAGAAAAGAAAGTGACAAAGAAGGCTATATCCTACTTGATGAAATTAGGAAAATAAAAAATGAAATACCTTTCTTCATATATACGAACTCTAATTCACCCACACAAAAAGAACTTGCCAAAGAAAAAGGGGCACAAGGCAGTACCAATAATGCTCAAGAATTATTTGAAATGGTCATGCGTACTATAAACAGGTTATAAATATTCATGTACAATAAATAAATACAACTGTTCTTATCGTCACTACAACCTGTATAGATATCCCATGCCTTTGTAGTCTTTCAAGAAGTAGTTGCAATGATTGTAATCATAATCATTGCAAATATGATAATTGCACTAATAATCATTTCTGCCGTACAACCCGAATTTGATTCAAGTGATGGTGATGTTTTTCCATCGATACTATCAATTATATGTAAGTTTTCCACTCCTAATAGCCGACATAGTTTTTCTGCAGTAATTGAAACTAAATTCTCCGGCATCTGCATGCCTATTTTTTCATAGAAAGGAGTATATTTATCCTTTTTCTTTTTTAAGATAGTTTCCAGAGAATATATATAATTGGTTTGATTTTGTGCAGCATCAATAATTTCCTCGTTAAAATGTGAATTAAGATATTCATAAGCTCCATTTCTATTTTCATTTAATAAAAATTTTGCTATCTCAACGGCTAACACTTCTTCAGTAGTTATATGCGCTAATCTTTTCTCGACTTCCTCACGCTGTCTGCGAAGATTGTCCGCTATCCCTCTCATCATCGAGTTTCCTGCAACATACCCCATTCCAGCATTTAACAAATCTTCATTATCCATATGTATACTTGTTAGAATTTACTTATTCACGATTGTGTCTGCTATACCCCTTTGGCACACAATGTAACAAAAGTAAGAAATATTTCACAATAACAACACCCGGCTTTACATTCTTAAGTGTAAAGTCGGGTGTTGTTATTGTGAAATATACTTTTTAATATCTATTGCGGAGAGACGGGGATTCGAACCCCGGATACCCTTTTGGGGTATACACGCTTTCCAGGCGTGCCTCTTCAACCACTCGAGCACCTCTCCTTTTCGGGGCGCAAAAGTAGAGGAAGTTTTCGAATTTACCAAATGTTTGGCATAAATAATCAGCCGAAATATATTATATTCGACCAAACTCAAGTAAAAAGCGAAAAAAGCTTCGATAATCAAATTTAATTATTACTTTTGCAGTACCACTTATGTACGATAAATGCGATATACGCAACGGGAAGGCATTAAGCCCTCGACGGTGCGTTTATCGCATTTATTGTTAGTACATGAGTGGTGTCAATATTAACAAGTCGGGGGCTTTTTTAGTTCCCTTTCTTATTATGCATTTATCTTTTTTTAGATACTTGTATAGCCCTCTTAAAAGGCTATTATAAATTTTGTCGTTTTCCCGTCTTACTTGTGAAAGCAGGACGGGATTTTTTTAACCGCCCCTGAACAAAGCGCACCGACAGCCCGTTTATATAATAGAAAACGACAAATATCCCTCATTTTTAATTCCATATTTACTTGTCCTGCCCAGGGCAAACCGAGTTAAATAAACCGCACCGGTCTGAAAATGAAACGTGAACCTGAACCATTAGTTAAAATAAACAATATTATTATGAGTAAAATAGAAATCAGAAACCTATACCTAATTTTCGGAAAAGAAAAACATAAAGCGGAGAAAATGCTGAAAGAGGGCAAAACCAAAGAGGAAATATTAAAGGCAACCGGATGTACCGTCGCCGTAAAGGATGCCAATCTCTCTATCAACGAAGGTGAAATATTCGTAATCATGGGACTGTCCGGCAGCGGGAAATCAACTTTACTACGCTGTATAAACCGCCTGATACGCCCTACCTCAGGAGAAATCATAATCAACGAAACAGACATCTCAAAGGCTTCCAAACAGGAGTTACTGCAAATACGCAGAAAAGAGCTCGCTATGGTATTCCAACATTTCGGATTGCTGCCCCACCGCTCCGTACTGCACAACATCGCTTTCGGGCTGGAACTGCAAGGAGTGAAAAAGGGAGAACGTGAGAAGAAAGCCATGGAATGTATGCAACAGGTAGGGCTGAAAGGCTATGAAAACCAAATGGTAGGACAACTTTCCGGCGGTATGCAGCAACGTGTGGGACTGGCACGTGCCCTTGCCAATAACCCGGAAGTATTGCTGATGGACGAAGCTTTTTCCGCCCTCGACCCGCTGATACGCGTACAGATGCAGGATGAACTGCTGACTTTACAGTCGAAAATGAAAAAAACAATTGTCTTTATCACCCACGACCTGAATGAGGCCATCAAGCTGGGTGACCGCATCGCCATTATGAAAGACGGCGAAATCGTACAGACAGGCACTTCGGAAGAGATATTGACCGAACCCGCCAATGCTTATGTGGAACGTTTCGTAGAAAATGTAGACCGTTCCAAGATTATCACCGCAAGTTCCATCATGGTAGACAAACCGCTCGTAGCGCGACTGAAGAAAGAAGGGCCGGAAGTGTTGATTCGTAAAATGCGTGAACGCAATCTGACCGTACTGCCTGTGGTAGATGCCGGCAATATCCTGATTGGCGAGGTCAGACTGAACGACCTGATAAAACTGCGAAAGGAGCAAATCCGCTCGATAGACACCGTTGTGCGCCATGAAGTACACTCCGTACTGAGCGATGCCATACTTGAGGATATCCTGCCGCTGATGACGCACACCAACTCACCTATCTGGGTAGTGAACGAAAACCGGGAATTCCAGGGAGTGGTTCCACTGTCATCACTTATCATCGAAGTGACCGGAAAGAACAAGGAAGAAATCAATGAAATCATTCAAAACGCAATAGAATTATGATAAATATAGGACAATATATAGAAACGGCCATCAACTGGCTTACAAATAACTTCGCTACATTCTTTGACACTCTGAGCATCGGTATCGGCAGCTTTATAGACAGCTTTCAGCATGTGCTGTACGAGATTCCCTTTTATATCACCATTGCCGTACTGGCAATTCTTGCCTGGATGAAATCGGGTAAGGGTACGGCAGTATTTACCGTACTGGGACTGCTGCTGATTTACGGAATGGGCTTCTGGGAAGAGACCATGCAGACTTTGGCGCTCGTACTATCGTCCACCTGTCTCGCACTGCTGCTGGGAGTGCCGCTGGGTATCTGGACTGCCAACAGCAACCGATGCAATAAAATCATGCGTCCGATATTGGACTTCATGCAAACCATGCCAGCCTTTGTGTATCTGATTCCGGCAGTACTGTTCTTCGGACTGGGCACTGTACCGGGAGCATTTGCAACCGTCATTTTTGCCATGCCACCGGTAGTACGACTGACCGGGCTCGGTATCCGTCAGGTTCCGAAAAACGTAGTGGAAGCGTCCCGCTCTTTCGGTGCCACCCCTTGGCAGTTACTCTACAAAGTACAGCTACCGCTGGCATTGCCAACCATAATGACGGGAATAAACCAAACAATCATGATGTCTCTGTCCATGGTAGTGATTGCCGCAATGATTTCGGCCGGCGGTCTGGGAGAAGTCGTCCTGAAAGGAATCACCCAGATGAAAATCGGACTTGGCTTTGAAGGCGGTATAGCCGTTGTCATACTGGCTATCGTACTGGACCGCATCACGCAGGGTATGGCGCAAGGCAAAAAGAAAAAACAATAGAACAGGAAAGGAATAAGGAATATGAACAAACTGAAAACAACAGCCGTACTGTTACTGGCAGCTTTGCTGACAACAGCCTGCGGCAACCTCAACAACGATAAGAAAATCAGCATAGCCTACGCCAACTGGTCGGAAGGTATCGCAATGTCTCACCTGGCCAAAGTAATACTGGAAGAACACGGCTACGACGTACGAATGCTGAACGCAGATTTAGCCCCTATCTTCGCTTCATTATCGCGTAAAAAAGCGGACGTATTTATGGACGTATGGATACCGGTAACCATGCATGATTATATGGAGCAATACGGCGACAAACTGGAAATCATCAGCGATGTATACGACAATGCACGCATCGGACTGGTAGTCCCGGAATACGTCACTATCCAATCTATCGAAGAATTAAACGGGTATAAGGATAAATTCTCCGGAAAAATTATCGGCATCGACGCAGGAGCCGGAATTATGAAAACAACCGAAAAGGCACTGGACGGCTACGGGCTGGACTACAAACTGATGACCGCAAGCGCTCCCGCCATGACCACCTCGCTGGGAAAGGCTATTCAGAAGAAAGAATGGGTGGTAGTAACCGGCTGGACTCCGCACTGGATGTTCGGACGTTATAAACTGAAAGTACTGGACGACCCCAAACAGATATATGGCAAAGCGGAATCCATCCACACTGTAACTTGGAAAGGCTTTAGTGAGAAGGAGCCGTTTGTTACCGAACTTTTACGAAATATCCGGCTGAATGACGAACAAATCAGTTCGCTGATGACCGCTGTGGAAGAAACACGGAAAACGGAAACCTATGCCGCCCGTCAGTGGATGAAAGAACATCAAGCATTGGTAGACAGCTGGATTCCGGCACAATAAAAGATACAAATTCCCTATACGTCCGACGAATTTTTATCACCGGAAGTATAGGGAACATTATGCTATGGTCGGAGCTGCTCTTAGCCGAAATTAAACGTATAAGCGTTCTTTCGCTGCAACTCGATAGTTCCATTCTTTCGCTCTATGCTGATCTGGTCTTCTCTTGCCAGCCAACCTGCTGCCAACGCTGTGCTCTCCACGCTTAAATTCAGCTTCTCGGCAAGCTCAACGATTGAAATCTCAGTTACTTCATTTAGTGCCTGCCAAACTTTTCCGGCATTGACACCTACAATTTTCTTGTCCATAAAGGTTATTAATAAAAACGGTTAGTAGTAATAATGGTTAGTTTAAGTATATTCATAACAGGTAACTGCCACTCTATTGTAAAGAGAATACCGTATCAGAGAGGTTCAAATCCCGAAAAGACTTTCCGGGAAGAAAACAGGAACAGCGACACACGTGTTTATCATATTGCAAAACATTTATGGCTTGTGCCCTTATGTGCAAACCAATTAACATAAAAAGCGTAAGGGCATTAGCTTCTTATAGAGCACAAAGTCTTGATATCCCTTTATACAGAAGTTCGGCTAAACGCTTTTTTCCTAAAATGCAAAAAACACTGCCACTCGATTGCGACTATACAAACATACAAATAATTTTAAAAATACAAGCACAATCAACTGTTTATCTTTATGAGTAACGATAAAAACAGATATTTAGGACATTATTATTACAAATACATCGTAGTATTTCCATGTATATCCGATATTTACGGGAATTGTGAGTTGGAATGGTACAATATAAATGTGACATAGTTAGGACAAACAGCAAGGGGGTACATCATCTTTTTTCAGAAGATATTAGCGGGGAATGTCCTACCGTTGACAGGACGCATGACTATATTCCATGATAAACACGCAATAGACTTTTGAGGATACAACAAAAGGGGCATAAATCTCGTGAA
The DNA here is from genome assembly GCF_015555825.1 of Bacteroides clarus. NCBI lineage: Bacteria > Pseudomonadati > Bacteroidota > Bacteroidia > Bacteroidales > Bacteroidaceae > Bacteroides > Bacteroides clarus. The sequence goes on from NZ_JADNLF010000012.1 coordinate 124,548, forward strand.
CACTTGATTTAGACCCCTTTCCAGCGGAGAGACAGGGTTATGAACCCATACCTCAATATCCTTGAAATTCAATTCTTTATCAATGTGTCAAAGCCTTAGGGGGTACAACTTAGGTTACAAAATCTACGCTTTTCTGTCACCTTTTGGCTGTTTGTTGTCTGCCTAAAACTACGGTTCAAAGATACGGCTTTCTTTTGAATTATGCAAATCATTGAAAATAAATATTCTACGGTTAGTGCAAGGTGCAAGCTATATATATAGATATATACTTGCACCTTGCACTAAATTTTTGAAGAAAATAATAGGGCTGTTTGCTTAATCCAGATTTCTTTCATATATTTGCATACCATATAGTATGGTATTATAAAAACGGTAATATGAAGAAAGTAGAGAAAAAACAATGGTTTGTTATTGGGCTTCAAATCATAGAAAACAATGGGGTTGCAAAAATCACAATAGACAACTTATGTAATCTCTTAGAAATTACAAAAGGAGCGTTTTATCATCATTTCAAAAATATAGACGGGTATATAGATGCTCTTATGGCTTTTTGGGTAAAAGAGAATACACTTGCATTTATCGAAGAAGTAGAAAAATTAGGGAGTTCAAAAGAAAAGTTACATACCTTATCTCAAATGTCTGCTTCCTCTGAATACAAATGCGAGGGACGGATTAGAGGGTGGAGTTATACAAATGATATTGTACAGCAATATGTCGCACAAGTAGATAAATTGAGATTAGACTATCTGACAAAGTTAATCCAAGATTGCGGATATGATGTAGAGTATGCGCATAAAATAGCTACTATCCAATATTCCTTACTGATTGGATTGCAACATATCTGCTCTGAAATCCCTGCTTGTGATTTCAATGAACTTCAAAATATGCTGATTGAAAAATTTGAAACAGAACAATAAAGGCAAACCATGAAACAAAAAGATAGTTTGATTATCAAATATCTCCCAGCGGACTACAAAGATTGTTTTTGGGAAAAACTTACAAATAAGCCAAATGTGTCTGTAAAAGAACTGTTTGCTTTAATGTTCATCCAACACCCTAAATGGGTATCATGGTTATTGAAGTTACGTGATTTTATTGTAAAACCATTAAATTTAAAAGCAAGTAAATCGTTCAAAGAGTTAATCATAGAACAAAATAGCCACGAAATCATCTTAGGGACAAAAGATAAGCACTTGACATTCTATGTATCTATATCTTGCTTTGCATCAAAGCGAAACGAACAAATTGCAAGTATAACTACACTCGTAAAATACAATAATATTTTAGGCAAAGTATATTTTCTTGCAATATGGATATTTCACAAATTTATAGTTCATCGACTATTAAAAAGAGCTATTAGAAAGTGCGCCAAATAGAATTCCCAAAGAGTATATTAAAAGATAGCTATTTATGGTAACTCCTTTCATAACCCATTAAGTAATTTTGCTCCCGATAATCAAAATAATGATGCAAACAGATACAGAAACAAAATATTGCCAAACTTGCGGAATTCCCTTGGATATTGACTATAATAATCTTGGGGCAAATATAAGTACGGAGTATTGTGACTATTGCTTAAAGCATGGTGTCAAGGGTTATGATTTTTCAATGGACTATCTGATTTACCTTTGGGGACTTTTTCCGGAAGAATATTATAAAGAAGTAGGCATATCCTATACTTCATCGGAAATTAGGGATATAATGTCAAGACGGCTTCCCGAAATCAAACGGTGGAAACAGAAAATCAATACGGCACATGTACTGTATGAGTTGGTTGTGAGAATACAAGAATACATTAACCGACATTTGTTTGATGAACTTAGTTTAGATACTCTGTCACAAACGGCAGGTATTTCTAAATACCATTTTCGGCGTGTTTTCAAAACGGTGTGTGGTGAGAATATCGGGCTTTACATCCAACGGTTACGATTGGAATACATTGCTTTCAAGTTAATATCAACCGATATAAGCGTTACAGAATTATTATACCAAATCAACTATCAAAATAAGCATACGCTTTCGAGAGCATTCAAGAGTTATTTTAATTGTACGATACCTGAATTTCGCAAACTTCATTTGAATGCCTGTCCCGAAGGAAAGCACCCTGTGCAAATCGTTCCTCGTATTGAAAAAGTTCCTCCCATTCGTATTGCCTGTTTGAAGTTGGAATGGACGGAGCATATAAGCCATGACTTTTCGGTATTATGGAAACAGATATTGCACCTTTCTGAATACTACGATTTACAATCAAATGATTGTCAATATATAAGCCTAACTTTGGATTGCCCGCTAATTTCTTCGGAAGAACAAAGTCGTTTCATGGTTGGAATAACCGTTCCGGCATCATTCCGTGTGCCAAATGGTTTCTTTACTTATGAAACAGAAGCGGGTGAATATGCTGTATTCCCGTTCAAGGGATTATATCACGAATTGAACCGAGTGTATCGTTACATATACCTTGACTGGTTGCCGTCAAGTGGATATACATTGAGAGAGCCTTTCACTTTTGAAACCTATCTCAATACTCCGAAAAAAACTCCAGTTTCGGAATTGAGAACGGATATTTATATTCCTATTGTGCGAAAGAACAAATGAATAACTTAAATTTGGAAATCGAACAACTGTTAAGGAGTGAAGATGTCAGTTTTGTTCACTTCGTGGATATTTCCATGCTTGATATACAACATAATCGAGGACTTCCATATGCCATACTGATAGGAATTGCCATAAATCCGCAATTTATCAAAATGGTGTATGATAGCCCCAATTATGTGCATACTCTCGATGATGAATACGCACAGACAGAAAATCAGGTAGGATTGATTGCGGATAAACTGGCTGACCGACTTATCAAAAACGATTATAAAGCGTTGTCACAATCAGATAGTGGATTGATAGCTGATAACTCATTTGATTTCACAACAAAAACGTCCGTTTTACCACATAAAACTATTGCTACTCTTAGCGGTATAGGGTACATTGGTAAAAACAATCTATTCATCACAACCGAATATGGGGCTGCGCAATGTCTTGGTTCTGTCCTAACAAATGCTCCGTTAGCAGTAATGAAACATGAAATCCAGTTGCCGAAATGCAATAGTTGTAATATATGCCGAGATATATGTCCTCCAAAAGTACTGAAAGGAAAGTGCTGGAATACAAAAGTTTCAAGGGGTGAAATGGTAAATGTCAATGAATGTATTACATGCTTGAAATGTTTGGTACATTGTCCAAAAACACAAGCATATATGAAACGAAACATCAGTATATGGTAAAATACATGAAAGAGTATATCGGTAATATATTGCAAAAAATAGACACAGAGATTGATGAAATCGACCTCTACGGGTATGATATTATCGAAACTTCTCTTTCAATGGTACATAAGTTGCAAACAGTTCTTGATGATTTGAGGACAAAAATACAGACCTATGTATTTCCAACAAAAGAGGATGAAATTACATTTTTCAAAACTCAAAAGCCGGAAATACTTGGTAGGCTATTATTCTTCTATAAGATTTATCGGATTGAAACACAATGTCCTAATGGTAGCGATGAAGTGATTAGAAAATATATCAATCAAGAACTGGACAATCTAACTTACTTTTTTAACCGGAATTTAGACTTTTACCAATACTATCGTTCACACTCAACTATATACGATGAATATTATTTCATTCGTGGAAAAGCAGATTTACGATTATGCACCGATAGCGCACAATTCGATAAAGACCCGAATTTCTCAACAGGATATGATTACAAAGTAGCCAAGATTATATCCAATGAAATGCTGCGTATCTATCTCAATAAAAGAATAGTCAAACTTGAAACAGATAATCAGATAGAAGATAATCTTCAAAAGTGCCTAAAATATCCTTTCCGCTTTACTGGTAAGAAAGTTTTCCTTATTGAGTTAGGATATTCTCTTGCTTCTTCCGGCGACTTCAATAATGGCAATGTCGAGATAAAAGAAATGATGAATTTTCTTGGTACAGTTTGCCATATAGACTTGGGAGATTACTACGCTGCATATATCGCCATGAAAGAGAGAAAAGACCGGACGGCATATCTCCACCACTTGATAGATAGCCTGACCAAACGAATGAATGAGGATGATATGAAATAACCCTCTGTATTACAGAATTAAGAAGTACCATGTTTACCCCAACATGGTACTTCTTTTTTTTGTAAGTAATCCCTTTGAAAACCGATGTTTTACAAAGGGATTATCCGTTATTTCATCCGATTTTCCCCTCAAAAAAAGTAATACCATGATAGGTACAACCATGACTTTTAGGTTGTTTCTTCTACCGAACTTTGCGGCAAATCAATAAGTTAGCAATATGGAGATTATAACATTTGAGTCAAAAGCCTACAAGGAACTTGACAACAAGATTACCGCCATAGCAAACTACATCTTCAATCATTTGGACGAAAACAAGACCGATGAAGATGAAATTTGGGTGGACAGTTACGAAGTATGTACTTTCTTGAAAATCAGTGACCGAACCCTGCAACGCCTGCGGGCGGCAGGAATGATTTCTTACTCCGACATCAAGGGACATTACTTCTATAAGATTAAGGAAGTCAAACGAATGTTGGAAGAACGCCTGATTAAGCGTGACAAGGAGTGTATAAACGAACTGATAACCAATCACCAGCAATATGTTAAGGAAAGAAGAAATACTAAGCAGGACAAATAACGGTCTGTTCGTTTTCAAGCATTACTTACCCGGTGACTGGCGTATAGGCAGGCATTTTCTTAACCCGCTCTATCAGGACAAGAAAGCATCATGTAATATCTACTTTGACCGCCATAGCGGTATGTATAAGATGAAAGATTTCGGTAACGACAATTATAGCGGCGACTGCTTTTTCTTCGTAGGGCAGTTAAAAGGGTTGGACTGTAACCGGGCGGCTGACTTTGTGGAGATACTGGAGATTATCGACCGGGATTTGGGGCTGGGACTGGCGACAGAAACTCCAATAGCTATTCCTACAACGGTAAATAATCGGAATGCGGCAGACAAAGCCGAAGAAACACCCGAAAAACCAGTCAAGCCCTACCAGTTCCGAGAACAGAAGTTTCCGCTTGCAGAACTGATGTACTGGCAACAATATGGCATCACGCCTGAACTGCTGGAGCATTACAAGGTCTGTTCCCTCCGGGAGTATAACAGCGAAACGGCAGAGGGGAAACCATATACCTATGTTTCATCGATGACAGAACCTATGTATGGTTACAAGGGCAAACAGTATATCAAGTTGTACCGTCCATTCTCCACGCCCCGTTTCCTTTATGGTGGCAGCTTCGGTGAGAATTATTGTTTCGGGCTGGAACAACTGCCCGCCAAAGGTGATACCCTGTTTATCACGGGCGGCGAAAAAGATGTGCTTTCTTTGGCGGCACATGGATTTCACGCTATCTGCTTCAACAGTGAAACGGTGACCGTTCCGCCCACGCTGGTTTATCGGCTGACATTCCGCTTCAAGCATATTGTATTACTCTATGATACGGACAAGACAGGCTGGGAAAGCGCAAAAAAGCAAGAAAAGCTACTGGAAGAATTTGGCGTAAAACGCCTGCTCCTGCCGCTTCCGGGAACGAAAGAGGAAAAGGACATTTCCGACTACTTCAAAGCCGGGAACACCCGTGAAGATTTCCTGAAACTGTTTATCGAATTTTTAGACAACCTATATAGCGACACATTGATTATGCTAAAATCGTGCGAGATAGATTTCAACAACCCGCCCGCCAAAGCGCAGGTGATTATTTCGGCGGGCGATGTTCCATTGGGAACGCAAGGCAACCTGTTCGGCATCACCGGGGGCGAGGGAACGGGAAAGAGCAATTATGTGGCCGCAATCGTGGCGGGCTGCATCTGCCCGGCTGGTGCGGAAACAGATACGTTGGGCATACAGGTAACGACCAACGGCAGGCACAAGGCGGTCTTGCTCTATGACACCGAACAGTCGGAAGTGCAACTGTTCAAGAACGTAAGCAACCTGCTGGCAAGAGCCAAACAGCAGGACAAACCGGAAGAACTGAAAGCGTTCTGCCTGACGGGTATGTCACGCAAGGAACGCTTACACGCCATTGTGCAAAGCATGGATAAGTTCTACTACCAGTACGGCGGCATCCAGTTGGTTGTCATTGACGGCATCGCCGACCTCGTAAAGAGTGCCAACGATGAAGCGGAAAGCGTGGCGGTGATAGATGAACTCTATCGGTTGGCTGGTATCTATAACACGTGCATTCTTTGTGTGCTGCACTTCGTCCCGAACGGATTGAAACTGCGGGGACATTTGGGTAGCGAACTGCAACGCAAGGCGGCTACTATCCTGTCGATAGAGAAAGACGATGACCCCGCCCAGTCGGTCGTGAAAGCCCTGAAAGTGCGTGACGGTAGCCCGCTGGACGTACCCCTGATGCTCTTTGCATGGGACAAGAAAGCCGGGATGCACGTGTATAAAGGGGAAAAGCCCCGTGAAGAAAAGGAGAAACGCAAGGAAAAGGAGTTGGTGGGCGTTGCCCGTGACATCTTCGGGCGGCAGACACATATCACCTACATAGACCTTTGCGAACAGTTACAGCAGGTCTTGGACGTTAAGGAGCGTACCGCAAAGAGTTATATCCGTTTCATGCGTGAACGGGACATTATCGTTAAAGACCCGGCAAACCAAAGTTATTTTATGATAGGTCTAATTTAATCCGACAGCACTATGTATATAGATAAAGAAAATTTCGTGGCATGGATGGAGCGTATCATGGACAGGTTCGATATGCAGGAAAGAAAGATAGACCGCCTATTAAGTGAACACAACTATCTGAACGGTGAAAAATTGCTTGACAATCAGGACTTATGCTTCATGCTGAAAGTGAGTACCAAGACCTTGCAGCGTTACCGCAAGAAAGGCATATTGCCCTATATAATGCTGGACGGGAAATATTTCTACCGGGCAAGTGACATTCACAAGTTAATTCGTGAACGCACAGATTAGGTAGGTTACAATGAGTACCTATACTTTCCGTTATCCTGTCGTATTATTGTAATATGGCAGGATTTCTGTTATTTGCAAGGTTATTCCGGTGATTTTCGCTACTTTTGCAAAAGTAACATAAGAGAATAACGGCGATTGAACAACTTCGGTTGTGATTTCGTCTTTATATATAACATATTCGTTCGCCGAATATCTCACTACGAAAACTGGCACTTTTCAAAAGAAACGGGATTTTCAGCGCAATGTCTATGCTATGTTTTGTCATAGCGTGGGCTTGCCTGTTTCGTTTCTTTAGGTATGCCAGTACCTCGTAGTGGAGCAGTGTAAGTTCACGCTTCTTTTTTGAGATGCAGGCGGGCGATGTGAATAAGAATTATCAACTTTAATACCTGATAAGATGAAACAAATTAAAGCGCATATCGCCGTATCTCTTGACGGACATACAGCCACTTTAGACAAGGAACTTGACTGGCTACCCCGTGAAATAAAAAATATCGTTGGCAAGCAATACTTGGAAGCGGACTGCCTGCTTATGGGAGCAAACACCTACAACTACATCTTTGAACACTGGGGCGGGTGGCCGCACAAAAGCAAGCGGTCTTTTGTGGTGTCACACTACGACACCAACGTGACACCGGACTGCGGCGTGGAGTTCCTGACCGAAGAACCGCTGCAAAGGGTCTATGAACTGAAACAGGAAAATGACATGCTGGTGGTGGGTGGCGGCAAACTGCTTACCTCGCTGATAAAAGCCGGACTGTTGGATAGTCTGACTATCTACACCGTTCCCGTCATGGTGGGCAAAGGCATCGGCTTCATCGGTGAAACATTCGGCTCGCAGTGGAAGCTGTCGGAAAGCGGGGTGCTGGACAACGGGGTTATCCGTTCGACCTATCTGTTTGACGGGAGTCTGTAACAAGTAAAGAAGCATTAAAAATGCGCCCGGTTTCCCTCCGGGCGCAACCACTAAAATTTCAATTATTTTAAGCCCAAAAACTTATCACAATGAAATTTCAGCGGTAAAGATAGGCTATTTCTTCGGTTTGGCTTTCTTTTCGGGGAATGAAAAGGCGACATTGAACTGTTCGTCCAGTACCAGCGAAGCATCGAAAGCCTTGCCGTTCTTGCCCTTGAAGCCATTGATTAGCCCGGTCTTGCGTTTCGTCACCAGTTCGACAACCTGCTTGTCGGTCAGTTGCTTGTCGCACTTGTTGCGGAATATGGTAAGCGTACAGTCCACGTTGGAACACTTCGCTACTTTCGGATAGAACAGGATGCGCCCGCTTCCGCACTTCGGGCAGGGGCAGGTTTCATCGCCCGCAAGGGACAGTTGCACCGACAGCAGTTCCGCCGTGATTTGGGCGGCGTACACCTCGATGCCCTTTCGGAACGTGTCGGCATCCATGTCACCCGCTTCTATCTTGGCAAGGGCGGTTTCCCACATGCCGGTCATTTCGACATCGGCAATCTTCTTGTCCTTGACAATCCTGTAAACCGCAAGCCCCTTGTCGGTGGGTACAAGGTTCTTCTTCTCACGCACGATATATTGGCGGGTGAACAGCGTTTCGATAATCGCCGCACGGGTGGCGGGTGTACCTATCCCGGCATCTTTCAAGTTGGCTTTCAGTTCGGCATCCTCCAGTTCCTTGCCTGCGTTCTCCATTGCGGCAAGCAGGCTGCTTTCCGTGTGTAGCGGTTTCGGCTTGGTCTGCTTTTCGAGCAGATCCACGCAGGAAATCGGCAGGCTTTCCCCCTCTTGGAGTGGCTGCAGACTGGCGGCTTCTTCATCCTCTCCCGTTTCCTGCTCACCGAAAACAGCCCGCCACCCGGCTTCTTTCATTACTGACCCTTTCACCGTGAAGTCGGTATCTCCGGCAGACAGCACGGCGGTGGTTACGTCTTTCACGCACCTGCCCGAAAAGGCTTCCAGCATACGCCCAGCTACCAGTTCGTAAACCGCCCGTTCGTCTTTGGAGAGTTCACCGGGCAGGTTTTCTGTGACGATTAAGGCGTGGTGGTCGGTCACTTTGCCGTCATTCACGCTGCGGCGGTTCAGCGTTACTTCTTTCAGCCCGGTAGCATACCCGGCAAAACGGGGGTATTGCCCCAGCAGGGCGACACGCTCCGGCATTTCATCGAAAACGTCCTCCGGGATATAGCGGCTTCCGGTGCGGGGGTATGACATCACTTTCTTTTCATACAGGCTTTGCGCTATGGAAAGGGTTTTGTCCGCCGAGAAGTTCAGCTTCGTGTTCGCTTCCTTTTGCAGCGTGGTAAGGTCGTACAAAAGGGGCGGTTCTTGGCTGGTTTCTTTCCTTTCAACGGACTTCACCGCAAGCTGCCCGGCATCCTTTACCCGTTGCAGGGCGGCTATGGCTTCGGACTGCTGCTCCCACTTGGCGGTAGATTGGAAGGTGAAACTGATTCCACCGCTGGCTGCTGCCGCTTTGAGTTGCCAGAATTTGGCAGGTACGAAATTCTTGTTTTCCAAATAGCGGCTGCATATCATCACGAGCGTGGGTGTCTGCACCCTGCCCAGCGAGAACACGCCCTGCCCGGCTGCCACGCTCAACGCTTGGGTGGCGTTTATCCCTATCAGCCAGTCCGCTTCGCTGCGGGACTTGGCGGAGAGGTAGAGGTTATCGTAACGCTCGCCCGGCTGCAAGTTATCCAGCCCCTCACGGATTGCCTTGTCGGTAAGGCTGCTTATCCACAGACGTACGAAAGGCTTTTGGCAGTTCAGGTAATGGAATATATAGCGGAAGATTAACTCACCCTCACGCCCGGCATCGGTTGCTACAATAATCTTGTCACACTGGTCGAATACCTCTCTAATCACTTTCAACTGTTTCAACACGCCGGGGTCTGCCTTGTAGCCTTTCTCGGCTTTCACCTGACGGGGGATTAGCTGGAAATCGGGCGGCAGTATGGGCAGGCTCTCC
>NZ_JADNLF010000013.1:0-123499 GCF_015555825.1 Bacteroides clarus
GGAATAGATAATCCACAGTCGGTAACCGGATAGCCTGCAATTATAAAATGAGAATTTAAACCTTATGTTTCATTTGCCATCTATATAATTTCATTTTTCTCATTTTTTTAAGATACTATATGGAGTAGTACATTTTGAATTTGTTCAAATCAATATTAAGTCAGGAAACTAAGATGGCTGTCTTAAAGTATTTCTATCTATGCCTTCAAACAGATTATACCTAATATTTGATACACAATTGCAATTCAATGAGACGTTATTGATACTCATAAAAAGGTGTTTGCGCTATTTTTGTGAATTGAAAATAACGACTAAATTTAATGTCTATGATATGTAAAAATTACAATTTTATGAAAGCGGTTTTGTTGGTGACTGTATCGGTTGCCTCTTTATTTGCTTTTACTACACATACGGTCGAACAACCGGAAGGCACCCCTTTGTTTATTACAAGTATTGCTCCCTATAAGTCAGGAATGATTGTTGCACAGAAAGGTGTTCGTAAAGTAACACTTTATTCGTCCAATTATAAAGAACGTTTACATGAATGGGAACTAAATGAGATACCGACAGGAGTGACTGTGGATGGTGAGCAGATTATTACGACGGTTGCCGGTGAAAATGAAAACGGTGTTTATCTTTTGTCGGCTTCCGTACCCTCAGAAAAATGTTTTATAAAGACTGCTTCAGGTGCCTGTGCCCCATTAGTAGATACCCGTTCGGGAAAATTATATGTTTGTAATCAGTTTGCAGGAACAATTTCAGAAATAGACCGGAAAGGAAAGAAAGAATTGCGTACAGTGCGTGTATTGCGTGAACCGAAATCTATCGTATTGGATCCGGAAGGGAGATATTTGTTTGTAGCTAATTTTCTTCCGTCACAACGTGCGGATGTAGATACGGTGGCAGCTTGTGTTTCTGTTATTGATATTGCAAGTTTTGAAAAAATAAAAGATATACAGTTGGCTAATGGCAGTAATGCACTGCGAGGTATGACACTTTCTCCTGACAACCGTTATCTGTTGGTGACGCATAATTTGGGTCGTTTTCAGGTTCCGACTTCACAGCTGCAACAAGGATGGATGAATACAAGTGCTGTGAGCCTTGTCAATGTGCAAACATTGAATTTTGAAGGTGCAGTATTGTTGGATGAACCGGAACGCGGTGCTGCCGGTATTTGGGACGTAAAGTGTACGAATGATAAAATTGTAATCAGCCATTCGGGTACTCATGAAATTAGTGTGATTGATTATCAGGAATTTATACAAAAGTTTGAACAATATCCTCAAAAGGATGCTTTGGCGTATGATTTGAGGTTCCTTTATGGTATCCGTCAACGGATTCCTTTAGTTGGTAATGGCCCCAGATGCTTTATTATTAAAGAGGAGCATGCAATCGTACCTACTTATTTTTCAGATACATTAAATATTGTTGATTTGAATACAATTGATATTCAGTCTATTGCTATGGTGAAGAATAGGGTGGAGAGTAGTATTAATAAAGGTGAGAAATATTTTAATGATGCTGCGTATTGTTTTCAAAACTGGCAGTCTTGCAATGGTTGTCATCCCGGGGATGCCCGCATGGATGCAATGAATTGGGATTTGATGAATGATGGAATTGGCAATTCTAAGAATTGTAAAAGTTTATTATTATCTCATGTTACTCCGCCGGCTATGATTTCGGGAATACGCGCTTCTTCTTATGTCGCTGTCCGTACAGGATACAAATATATCCAGTTTATTGATCTTCCGGAGGAATTCGCTACTTGTGTTGATGAGTATTTATTATCATTAAAGCCTCTTCCAAGTCCTTTTTTGATAAACGGCGAACTTTCTGAGAAAGCAAAGCGGGGACGTAAAGTTTTTGAAAAATTTAAATGTGACGAATGTCATTCCGGTCCGTATTATACTGATATGCAGCTGCATCGAATTGGAGAGGACGTAGAGTTTGAGAAAGGTTGGGATACCCCTACTTTGCGTGAAGTATGGCGTACCGCTCCTTACTTGTTTGATGGAAGAGCAGCTACTATGAAAGAGGTTTTTGAGGTGTATAAACATGGTATTGATAAAAAGATATCATCGAAAGAAGCTGATGAATTGGCCGAGTATGTAAATTCACTTTGATGATTATGTGATGAATGACGGGAATATGGTAACGACGGAACAACATATAGAAATTATACATCGTTTTTATCAAGTGGAGAAAGCTTCCTTTGAAGAAATGACAGCATATTTGCTTACTGAATATTTGGCAACTTATATGCCGGTACGCATGGTTTTCTTTGGAGCATCGGCGGATAATAGCGAATATATAGCTCAGTTTAATTATTTAAGAAAGACGGTTAAAAAGTTTTTTGGGGATAAGCAACCGATAGTAAGTTATGTAGCTCAACCTGTCGATACCGGTGGTATGGCTATGGAGATACATGAACTGGTGCTGACAGGGCAGGATATGGTCATTTATCAGAAATGTGCAGATATCCCCTATATAGTAGTGGAACGTAAAGGATATAAGCGCTTATTTTTGGGAGGAGTTACCGGAGATGTGTTACATCAGAATATTCGTGAGCAATCGGATGATGTTTTTAGTCGTATCCGACAGGTACTTGATACTGAGCAGATACCTGTTTCTTCGATTGTACGTCAATGGAATTATATTGAAAAAATTACTAACTATGATAATGTGGGACATCAGCATTATCAGGATTTTAATGATGCCCGTTCTCTGTTTTATACAAATGTGGAATGGGAAACAGGCTATCCTGCCGCTACAGGTATCGGAACTCAGTGCGGGGGAATTATGGTAGATATGGATGTGCTGCTTTGCAAGGATGAAACGATTTTGTTAACAGGAGTGGATAACCCTCTTCAAGTGGCTGCGCATGCCTATTCCCAGCAGGTATTATTAGGTGAGACAATTTTACAAGCAAAGACAACTCCTAAATTTGAACGTGCTAAAGCCATATGGAAAGAAGATCATGGTTTTATTTACATTTCAGGGACTGCCGCAATTCGTGGGGAACAGAGTTTGGAAGGGGTTGGTATTGAAGAACAAACTTTAATAACTCTTGAAAATATAGATTATTTGGTTTCCAATGAGAATCTGCAACGAGCAGGGATTCCAGTTACTAAAAAGGGAGAGCTTACCAATTTTCGTGTATATGTGAAGTATTGGAAGGACTTAGATAAGGTGAGAAGAATATTGGAAGCAAAGTATCCGAAATTACCTGTTATTTATACACTGACAGATGTATGTCGTTCAGAATTGCTGATAGAAATAGAAGGGGTGGGACTATTACAATAAATAAAATTTTAATAAATAAAACTGAGAAAATGAAAGTAAAGAAAGTATTAACATTGGCAATAATTGCCGTTTGCAGTATGGGAATGGTTTCTTGTACAGCAGAAACTAAAAAAACAGAACAAGTTATGGCACAGGAAAAGACTACGTATCAGAAGAAGTACACGAATGCTGATTTTTACAAAGATGGCAAGTTTGATCAAGAAGCTGCAAAAAAAGCTTTTCTTGATATGTTTGATTTCTATGGTGTTCCTTTTACTCCACTAATGGAGAAGGATATCTGGTTTACGGATTTCGGGTTAGGTGATTTCGAACATGTAGGTATGGGTGGTATTTTCTGGATTAATGATCCTGAATATGGCTATTTTGCTCATAATATTTATTTATTGCCGGGACAGATGATTCCGGAACATGCACATGTTAAGACAAAGTTCCCTGCAAAACATGAATCATGGATGGTTAATCATGGTTGGGTTTATAACTTTTCCGAACTTGGAGATGAAACCCCAAATGCCCCTGAGGTTCCTGCAAGCCATGGCCCTATTAAGAGCAAAAATTTTGTTGTACAGAAAGTGGGGGATGTTTTGCGTCTGAAACAATTGGAATCATATCATTTTATGATGGCCGGTCCTGAAGGTGCTATTGTTGAGGAATGGGCATGTTATCATGACAATGATGGTTTACGTTTCACAAATACAAAAGCTGCTTTATAATAAATGTAATACCATGAGAAAGATAAATCATATTGGAATCCCGGTTCAGAAGCCGGTTTCCGGGGAGGTGTATAATGAGGGGATGCAAGTGTACCTGACAGATTTTACAAAGAGTCCCAATAAAATAGAGTTTCTTCGTTTTGATAAAGACAGTTGGATGCCGGAGAAGATTCAGACATTGGCTCATATCGCTTATGAAGTTGACAATTTGGATGGTGAGCTGGAGAATGCAAAGGTTTTGCTTCCCAAAACTATTGTGAATGAGCATCTGACGATTGCTTTTATCGAAGAAGAGGGCATTGCGTTGGAGTTAATGCAGTTTAATTAATATAAATAACAGGAAACTATGATTCATAAATTTATAAATGATCCGGATAATCTTACTTCTGAACTATTGGAAGGTTATGTAATGGCATATAGCGATCAGGTGGCTATTGGCGGAGAAAATATAATTGTACGTGCGCATGCCAAGTCGGAGGATAAAGTAGCCATAATTACTCTGGGAGGTTCAGGCCATGAACCGGCTTTGAGCGGATTTGTCGGTGACGGTATGTTGGACTGCTCGGTTGTAGGGGATATTTTTGCAGCGCCGGGTGCTCAGCGTGTTTTTCAGGCACTGCAATTATTCAAGCGTGAAGCCGGTATATTGTTGGTTGTTTTAAATCATTCCGGTGACGTGATGAGTGCCAACATGGCATGTCAGTTGGCGGAACGTGTAGGAATTAAAGTAAAGACTATTTTGACGCATGATGATATTAGTGCAGGTTTGGATACGCCTGACGAAGATCGACGTGGTTTGGCCGGTTGTATTCCATTGATTAAAATAGTAGGTGCAGCTGCTGAGGAAGGTAAGTCTTTAGATGAAATTATTGAAATAGGTGAACGTTTTAACAAAAAGGTTGCAACGCTGGCTGTTGCCATGAAGTCTTGTACTCATCCTCAGAACGGAATGATGATTTCTGAGTTGCCCGACGGGGAAATAGAAATTGGAATGGGACAACATGGCGAAGGTGGCGGTGGACGCAAACAATTAGTATCTGCTGATGAAACAGCAGAGGAAATGATTGGTTTGCTTATGAAGAAATTACAACCGAAAGCTGGTGATAAAGCATTACTGATTATTAATGGTGTCGGTGCTACTACTCACATGGAAATGAACATCGTTTATCGTAAAGCACATCAAGTTCTTGAGAATGCAGGTATTGAAGTAGTATCAAGCCGTATCGGTGAGTTGTTGACCGTTCAGGAACAGGCAGGCTTTCAAATGATTTGCGGTTTATTGGATGCGGATCATGTTGATTATTTGAATAACAAGATGTCGAATGCTCCATATTGGACAACTATTGGTAAGTAGGCATGGATAAATTAACAGTAGAAGATTTTAAAAAGATGCTCCGTAATGCGTTGACATGCATTACGGAACGTGCTGATGAGTTTTCGCAACTGGATGCGGTATTAGGAGACGGTGATCATGGAACGGCTATCGTTCAGGCAATGTCCGCTATTGTTGAGTCCGCCGAAAAAGGTACGGAGTTTAAAACCATGTTGAATGATATGGGATTTAATGTCATGTTGCAAATCAGCGGTTCTACCAGTACTCTGTTAGGCGGATTTTTCCTGGGTATGAGCGATTGTGCAGAGGGAAAGGAATTGGATGTGGAAGCTGTGAAAAGAATGTTTGCGGGAGGTTTGTCCGGTGTAAAGAAACAGACTAAAGCCCAGCGTGGTGACAAAACAATGATGGATGCATTAATTCCTGCAGTAGAGGCAATGCAGGCTGTTGAAACTGAAGATGTAAAAGTTGTTTTGACAATGGGTGCCCAAGCTGCTTTGAAAGGTGCGGAAGCAACCAAAGATATGAAAGCGAATTTCGGGCGTGCCCGTAATTATGGCGAACGTTCTATTGGTTATGCTGATTCGGGAGCTTCATCCTGGTCTTGTATGTTTGATGCTTTTGCAAAGGCGCTATAAATAGAATAAAAGATAGAAAGATAAAAAGATAAGAAAATGGCTGATTTAGATGATTTGAGAGAAGGCTGTAATTTTGGTTTAGGAATTCAGACAGCCGATAGGAGTTTTCATGTAAAAGGTGCAGAAAATCTTCCTTGGGGGATGAAGGACCGCCTATCCCGTATTTTTAATCCAAAGACAGGTAAGACTGTGATGCTTGCTTGTGATCATGGTTTTATTATGGGACCTACTTCCGGTTTGGAGCGTATAGATTTAAATATTGTTCCATTGATTGAATATGCGGATTGTTTGATGTGTACGCGTGGCATCCTTCGTTCTGTGATACCACCTACTGCTAATAAGCCAATTTGTTTACGTTCGGATGCGGGCACTTCTATCCTGACATCATTAAATGATAATGTATTGATTGATGTTGAAGACGCTATTCGTATGAACGTATCAGCAATGGCAGTTATGTTGGCTATTGGAGACACTGAGCATGAAGCTACTACTGTAGCCAACCTGTATAAGGCCGTAGATAAAGGTACCCGTTATGGTATTCCGGTAATGGGAGTAACTGCTGTAGGCAAGGATATGGCACGTGATGCACGTTATTTTGGATTGGCTTCTCGTATAGCTGCAGAGAACGGTGCCAATATTGTAAAAACCTATTATTGTGATGGTTTTGAAAAAGTAGCTGCTGCCTGTCCTGTACCGGTAGTGATTGCCGGTGGTAAGAAGTTGCCGGAACTGGAAGCGCTTGAACTTTGCTATAATGCTATTAATGAAGGTGCTGCAGGTGTAGATATGGGGCGGAATGTATTTCAGTCGGAGGCTCCGGCTGCAATGATACAGGCGGTTAGCGCCGTGGTACACGATAATATGAAGCCGATACAGGCTTTTGAATTGTTTAATGAACTGAAGAGTAAGTAACAACGATTACTTAAAAAAGAAGGTAATGAGGCTTTATTTATTAGTTATAGCCGTTTGGATATGTGGTTTTCGGGCGGCGGCACAGGATAAAATCCTGGTCGCTGGCTCAGGAAATCCGTTTGTACAACTTGTGGATAAACAAACCGGTAAAGTGGAATGGCAGCATGCTTTGGAAAAAGGGGAAGAATGTAATACAGTTGCTTTAACCAACGAAGGTAATGTGTTATATTCTTATAAACGAGGTGCTAAAGTGGTGACATGGGATCACCGGGTAATATGGGATTATCAGGTATCCGGTAAGGCTGAACTTCAATCTGCGACTTTGTTACGTAATGGTGGTATTTTGCTAGGTATCTGTGGTAACCCGGCTGAGTTTATCGAATTAGATAAGGATGGGAGAGAAATAAATAAAACTAAAATTGATTTGGGAATAGACAAGCCGCACAGCCAATTCCGACAGATATTCCAGCTTAAGAATAAGAATTATCTGATTCCGGTGATGGCAAAACAGAAGATAATGGAAATAAATCGGAAAGGAAGACTCGTAGCCGAATACGATATAACTGGAAAGGCATTTTCTTCACTGGAGTTAACAGACGGTAATTTACTGTTACCTTGTGGGGACAATCATTGTTATATAATAGTGGATCGATATACAGGGAAAGAATTAAAGCGAGTTACAAGTGATGATATAAAAGGTGCTTCACTTTGGTTTGTTGCACAAATACTGGAACTGAAAAATAAAAACTTACTGATATGTAATTGGGGGGGGCATACGAAAGGTACCATAGTCGATGTACCGCAATTGATTGAGATTGATAAAGACGGTAATGTGGTATGGACTTTGAATAATAAGCAAGATATAGATAAAGTTTCTACTGCATGTTATTTGGAAGGTTTCCACTTACCCGACTTGAAATAGAAAATTAACTTTAAACAAAGTATTATGAATAAGAAACTGATAGTAATGTCTGTGTGTATTGCTTTATCGCTCCCGATTATGGCTCAGCGGAAAGTAAAGACAAAGGTTAATGCACCTGCTACATGGGCGGAAAGTATTGCGGCAGCTAAAAAACAAGCAAATTCAGAAATGCAGAGGACCTGTTTACCGGTTGTTTCACAAGTGATAAAAGCGAAAACTGCAGCAGTTCCTTTTACTGCAGATGTGACAGGATTGGAGGAAATGGTACTATATACTTGGGGTACTGTAGATGGTACCAACGATGATCAGGCTGTATGGGCTAATGCTAAACTTATTGCGGCAGACGGCTCTTCTATTTGGTTGAATGATTTGAAAGATACATTCAAAAATACTGGCAGCGGTCGTCTTCGTTTTAATGAGAATGCGAAGGGACAGACGGTTATAATGCGAGGTAAACAGTATAGACGTACGATTATGGCTAATGCGAATTCACAAATAGTGGTTCCTCTGAATAAACGCTATGTACGGTTTGAGGCTGAAATCGGGTTAGAGAATCGTTCTTCGTCCGGTACGGCTGTTTTTCGTTTGCAAGGTATTACAGGTGCGGAAGCTGCAACTGATATTATAAAAAAATATCCTATGGAATCTACCCAGTTCCTGCCTTTTGCCGGTAGTGATATGAAGGCCTTGATTACTACTAATGATGCATCCATAGAAAAACATATAGCGACAGCTGTTGTAGATTTGTTGAATGATAAATCCTATTTTACTGCACAAATAGCTCAAGTTACCGCCAAGACTTCTTTGGATGAGCAGGTAATTGGATATTTGAATGTGGCTCAAGACGCAATGAAAGTCTACCAATTACAAAATGCATTAAGCTGGCTCAATATACGTGCGATTGAAGAAGCGTACAATGATATGGCTAAATCAAAAACTTTTGATAAAGTAGCCAATCAGGCTAAATTAGTACAACTGAAACAACTTATAGCAAGTGGATTTTCAGGTATTTATAAAAATGATGCGGCCTCTTTACAAGCTGCTAGTAAAGCTTTAAGTTTGAAAAGAGAGATATTGTTGGCAAATCCTGTTTTGGATATAGATAAGATTATAGTAGGCCGTTATAAAATTGGTACTACAGCCCGTCAGGTAAATCCTCGTGCATTGGGTACCCAGAATAACAATTGGTCTAACCAAACCTCTGCATCCCGTGGTGGGTTTAATGCGGAAATAGCAGAATTATCTAATTTGCGTGGTGATATTAAGACGCGTACAATTTTCAAACCTAATAACGGTTCCTCTGTTCCCGATTTGAAATTACATTGGGATGCTGAGCGTTTGATGTTCTCTATGGTAGATACAGACAAACGTTGGCAAGTTTTTGAAGTGAAGTTGGATGGTACAGGATTAAAGAAGTTGATTGAAACTCCTGAAAAAGATTTAGAATTTTTTGATGCTACTTATCTGCCTTCCGGTAAGATTATTGCGGTTTCCAATATTGGTTATAATGGTGTCCCGTGCGTAAACGGTAATGACGAAGTCGGTAATATGTGTTTGTACGATCCGAAGGATGGTTCATTACGTCGTTTAACTTTTGATCAAGATGCCAACTGGGCTCCTACAGTGATGAATAACGGGCGTATCATGTATACTCGTTGGGAATATACAGATCTGACTCACTATTTTTCCCGCTTTGTCATGCATATGAATCCGGATGGAACCGAACAAAAGTCATTATATGGTAGCGGTTCTTATTTTCCGAATAGTACTTTTGATGCTAAACCTCTTCCCGGACACCCCTCTCAATTCATCGGTGTCATCTCAGGACATCATGGCGTAACGCGTTCAGGACGTTTGATGTTGTTTGATCCGTCTAAGAGTCGTAAATCTGAAAAAGGCATGTTGCAAGAGCTACCTTTCCGTGACCGTAAAATAGAGCCTATTGTCAAAGATCGTTTAGTTGATGGTGTATGGCCACAGTTTATCAAGCCTTATCCCTTGACTGATAAATATTTTTTAGTAACTGCCAAATTGGATGAAAATTCACTTTGGGGTATCTATTTGATTGATGTATATGATAATCTTACATTGATTGTGGAGTTTGAGGGTGAAGGACTGATTTGCCCGATTCCGGTAAAGAAAACTCCAATACCTCCGGTAATACCTGATAAGATTACTCCGGGTAGTAAAGAAGCTACTGTATTTATTCAGGATATATACGAAGGAGAAGGCTTGAAAGGAGTACCTCGAGGTACAGTAAAATCATTCCGGGTATTAGCGTATGAATATGCCTACAATAAAACTCCATCCGATCATTGGGCCCAAGGTGTTCAGAGTGGTTGGGATATTAAACGTCTGTTAGGTACAGTTCCGGTGGAAGAAGATGGTTCGGCGATTTTTAAAATTCCGGCGAATACTCCAATTTCATTACAACCGTTGGATTCGGAAGGGCGTGCTGTTCAGTGGATGCGTAGTTGGCTTACCGGCATGCCTGGTGAAACAGTTTCGTGCGTAGGTTGTCATGAAGACCAAAATCAATTACCAATTCCAAAGCGTGTGAAAGCTTCACAAATAGCTCCACATATTATTGCTAAGCCAGAAGGAGGGCAACGCTCTTTCACTTTTGATCTTGAAATACAGCCTATTTTAGACCGTGCTTGTGTTGCTTGCCATGATGGATCGAATAATTTGGCTGATTTTAGAGGTGGGCGTATTGATAAATTCTCCGGATTTGGTGAAAGTTATCTGAATCTACATCCTTATGTATATCGTCAGGGGCCGGAAGCTGAAATTGAAGTTCTTAATCCCTATGAGTATCATGCTTCTGTCAGTCCGCTTGTGAAAATATTGAAGACGGGGCATCATGGTGTGGAGTTGACTGATAAAGAGTGGAAAATTTTGTATAATTGGATTGATTTCAATGCTCCTTATCATGGAAAGTTTAATGCTAATATTTTTAAAGGTGTAGAACAAATTTCCCGTCGTACGGAGTTAGCTGAAAAGTATGCTAATGCTGGTGTTGATTGGCAGTCCGAACTCCGTTCATATGCCCAATATTTGGAATCACAGGAGAAACCGCTTCCTGTAAAGCCAGAAAAGAGGGAGTTTAAGGATAAAGAAGTAAAAGTAAAAGGGTGGCCTTTTGATAAAAACGTTGCTCAAGCAATGACCATGAAGGGGGGTGATGCCAGGATGAGTATCGAGTTAGCACCGGGTATTAAAATGAATTTCGTTCGTATACCGGCCGGTTCATTTGTGATGGGCAGTAATCGTGGCCATTCAGATTATTCTCCGGCTCATAAACAAGTCGTGAAAAAATCTTTTTGGATGGGAGAGATAGAGGTGAGTAACGAACAGTTCCGTACAATTTTCCCTGAACATGATAGCCGTTTTGACAGACAATTATGGAAGGATCATGTACATCAAGGATATCCAGCTAATAAGCCTGAGCAACCGGCTATTCGTGTCAGTTGGGAAGAAGCAATGGATTTCTGTAAAAAACTGAGTGAAAAAACAGGTAGAAATATAACATTACCTACTGAGGCGCAATGGGAGTGGGCATGTCGTGCTGGTAGTGATGACACTTTTTGGTATGGTTCTTTGAATGCTGATTTCAGTAAATTTGAGAATATGGCAGATAAACAACTGAATAAAATGGCTGTTCGTGGAGTGGATCCTCAACCAATGTCAGAGAATGATTCTTGGTACAAGTATTATACTTATCAGCCTAAAGAAAATGGAGTAGATGACGGTAATATGTTACAAGTAAAAGGTGGCAGTTATCAGGCTAATTCATTTGGCCTATATGATATGCAGGGTAATGTTGCAGAGTGGACCCGCTCAGATTATCTGCCTTATCCTTATAATGAGAAAGCACAAGGTAATGGTATAGAGAAAGTTGTGCGTGGCGGCTCTTGGAATGATCATCCTAAGACTAGTACTGCCTATTATCGCAGGGCTTATCTTCCTTGGCAGAAAGTGTATAACGTTGGTTTCAGGGTGATAATAGAAGAGTGATAAATGACTGATAAACCGACGCTATCCTTAATTTTGAAGGAAATGCGTCGGTTCTTTTTTAGATTGCTATGAGGAAGGAACAGAATAAAATAGGTTTGGTTGCTGGTCCGTGTAGTGCGGAGACTCGTGTACAAATGTTGGAAACGGCAAGAGCCTTGAAGCATATAGGTATTAAAACAATACGTGCCGGATTATGGAAGCCTCGTTCCCGTTTCGGTTCATTTGAAGGAGTAGGCAGTTGTGGATTGGTATGGCTGAATGAGATACAGCAGGAACTGGGACTAAAAGTTATGACTGAGGTGGCTTTGCCTTCTCATGTAGAAGAAACGATGAAGGCCGGGATAGATATGGTATGGATTGGAGCACGTACTACGGTCAATCCATTTATGATGAATGAATTAGCAGAGTCATTGCGTGGCTGTAATATTCCTGTATGGGTGAAAAATCCGGTGTGTCCTGATATTGAGTTGTGGGTTGGTGCTGTGGAACGTCTTCTACATGCCGGTTTGAAAGACATTCGGATAATTCATCGTGGATTTTGTGCGATAGACCATCTTCCTTATCGTAATGTGCCGCTTTGGGAACAGGCAGAGCATTTTCGCACTCGTTTACCAGATATGCCTTTTTATTGTGACCCGAGCCATATAGCGGGAAAACGCGAATTATTATTATCTGTTTGCGAGAAAGCTTTATCTTTGCATGTAGATGGATTGTTTATAGAGTCGCATTGCTGTCCGCAAAAGGCTTTATCAGATGCATCTCAGCAATTGACACCGGATGCTTTGGCTGAACTACTGAATTTGTTAAATGTGCCGATAGAGAAATAATAAGCTATGAGAAAATGCCTCTTTTCCGTTAGATGCTTGTTCGTATCATGGAGAGCTACCCTGATACTGTTAGTAATATATGCAGTTTTATTGGCTATGGCCACATTCATAGAGAAAGTACAAGGGACATCGGTTGCCAGAGAGCTTATTTATAATCAACCGCTTTTTTACTTTCTGCAATTATTAATGGTTTTGCAATTTATTGCAGTAGGTATTCATAAGCGTCTTTGGAGGCAGCGTAAGTATGGTATTGTGTTGCTTCATGTAGCGTTTATCGTGATTTTGGCAGGTGCATTGGTTACAAATATGTTTGGTTTTGAGGGAATTATCCATATTCGTGAAGGAGAAACGACTTCAGTATTACATCAACAGGAGGGGATACGGAAACTTCCTTTTTCTCTTCGTTTAGATGACTTTAATTTAGTACGTTATCCGGGGTCTCATAGTCCGTCTTCTTTTGAAAGCTTTCTGACTGTTTTTTCAGATGACGGAGCCCGTATTGAACACATCTATATGAATAAAGTGATTTATGAACAGGGATACCGACTTTATCAATCCTCTTATGATACTGATGAATTGGGGACCATATTGTCTGTGAATCATGATAACTGGGGAACAGGGATTACATATTTGGGTTATCTGTTGTTGCTTGTGGGGATACTGTTGAGCTTACTTGATTCCAATTCTCATGTTCGTTGGTTGGTTAGGCAGTTAAAAAAAACGGTTCCGATATTGTTATTTTGTTATTTTCCTATGTTTCTTTTTGCACAAGAGAATATAACCGGTCACATGTATGAAAGTACTATTCCAGTTACACAGGCGGAGATGTGGGGACGTATGCAGATTCAATGTTCTACCGGACGTGTTGAGCCAATAAATACATATACCTCTAAATTGCTGCGTAAAATTTATCGTAATGATAATTTCAAAGGACTACGTCCGGAACAGGTTATTTTAGGATTTTTGATAAATCCCGAATATTGGGGGAATGTACCTTTAATCCGTCAAACTAATGTAGAGTTGGCCGAGAAATTAGCATTACCGTCGGATAAATATCTTAAGTTTTTTGATTTGTTTGATGAAGAGGGGCAGTATATTATAGCGGAGGCTGTAGACAGTGCTTATTCACATCCGGTAGCCGAACGCTCACGTATAGAGAAAGATTTGCTGAAATTAGATGAAAGGGTTAATATTCTTTATTCATTGCAACAAGGTAGGATGTTTGCTCTTTTTCCTTTACCGGATGATAGGAATGGTAAGTGGTATTCGCCTAATGATGATTTATCGTTATTTTCCGGTAAAGATTCTATGTTTGTGTCGAAGATCTTTTATTGGTATATAGATGAGGCAGTTAGAGCTTTGGATACACAAGACTGGGCTCAGGCGAATGAAGTTCTGTCTATGATTAATGTGTATCAGCAGAGAAGAAGTTCCGTAGGGTTATTGACGGATAAACAAGTGGCGTGGGAACTCTTTTATAATCGTGCCGATTTATTTTTTCTCTCGGCAATAGGATATATGGGAGTTGGTTTACTTTTACTTTTATTCTCTGTTTGGTGTTTGCTGAAATCCAAACGATGGTTGAGAACTGTTACTGTTGTTTTAATGGTAGCAATCATAGCTTTATTTTTGTTACATACTTTTGGGATAGGGGTTCGTTGGTATATCTCGGGACGGGCTCCTTGGGCAAATGCATATGAGTCCATGATTTACGTTGCATGGGCTACAGCTTTGGCGGGACTTTTATTTATACGTCGTTCATTCATGACATTGGCATTAGCCGCTTTTTTTGCTGGTATTATACTATTTGTGGCTAATCTTAATTTTATGGATCCGGAGATAACTCCTTTAGTACCAGTATTGAAATCTTATTGGTTGATGATTCATGTTGCTGTAATTACGGCAAGTTATGGTTTCTTTGGTATGAGTTTCTTTTTGGGATTACTATCATTGGGATTCATGGCAGTGGGCGAGAGGTCGGCTATATTACAAATCCATATACGTGAATTACGTTTTATAAATGAGATATCCCTTTATATTGGACTATATTTGCTTACAGCAGGTATCTTTCTGGGAGCTGTTTGGGCAAATGAGTCTTGGGGACGTTATTGGGGATGGGATCCGAAAGAAACTTGGGCTCTTATTACTATGATTGTCTATGCTTTTGTTCTGCACGCGCGTTTCATACCGTCGTTACGTTCAGACTATGTGTTTAGCATAATGTCGGTTTTTGCATTATCTTCGGTGTTAATGACCTATTTTGGGGTGAATTATTATTTATCGGGTTTACACTCGTATGGCAGTGGTGATGTGCCACCTGGATTACATATTATATTTTTTGTCTTTAGTGTGATTCTGTTGCTGGTCTTTTATATCGGTTATAAGCAAAGGAAGCTTGGCGAACGGACACTATGATATAAAATTTAAAGTGTTTGGAATAATATCACAAAACTCATTATAGGAAACTGCTTACATTTGACGTCAAATTATTAATTATTAAATAATACTGTGATGATACAAAGTAAATTTTTAGTTGTTCTTATGAGTGTGCTTTTATTGTGTGGTTCCATGGGAGCTCAAGATGTTTCTATAGATAAACGTATGAAAGAGGCGGATCCAAAAAATATAGGAACTCGCGTCGTTAATAAATTTATAGTGACACCACATACCCGTTTTGGCAATCCTCGTGCAGAAAAAGCTCCTAATTATATTACTTATCCAGATGCATGTGCTTGGTTGGGCGCATTGTGGTTTAGTAAAACAATTCAAGACAAAGATATGCAACGAAAACTTAAAGAACGTTTTGAACCCTTGTTCACTACAGAGAAACATTTGATGCCACGTATGAACCATGTGGATCATAATGTAGTTGGTGCCGTACCTTTGGAAATTTATATGCAGAAGCTTGGAGATAAGAAGTATTATGATTTGGGTATGAAATATGCTGATAGTCAGTGGGTGGTTCCTGCAGATGCTAAGCCAGAACAAAAAGCCTACGCCGATCAAGGTTATTCATGGCAGACACGCGTATGGATTGATGATATGTTTATGATTACAACTATCCAGTCACAGGCTTATCTTGCTACAGGAAACCGTAAATATATCGATAGAGCTGCGGCGGAAATGGTGATGTATTTGGAAAAAATACAACGTCCTAACGGTTTATTCTATCACGCGCCTACAGCTCCTTTCTTCTGGGCTCGGGGAAATGGTTGGATGGCTGCTGGTATGTCACGCTTACTTTCTGTCTTACCGGGAGATAATCCCGATCGTCCTATAATTATGAAAGCCTACCAAAAAATGATGAATACGTTGTTGGAGAATCAAGATGCAGACGGAATGTGGCATCAACTTATTGATGAACCTGCTTCATATAAAGAAACATCAGGTACAGCTATGTTTACGTATGCTATGTTGGTGGGAGTAAAGCGCGGATGGTTGGATAAGAAGATCTATGAACCTGCTGCTATGAAAGGTTGGTTGGCGCTGATTTCATATTTGAATGCTGACGACGAATTGACTAATGTTTGTGAGGGTACGAATATAAAGAATGACAAAAATCATTATATGACCCGTAAACAGATAACAGGCGATTTGCATGCACATGCGCCATTATTATGGTGTGCTACGGAGTTACTCACTAAATAGGACTTATTATAAATATACAGTAGAATATACTTTGCATAATGAAAAATTAGCGTATTTTTGTGTCACAGTAATACATTGAAAACACATTTAAAAATATGAAGAGGTTTATTCTATTGCTATTTTCATTATTGGTAATCTTGTGGGGAAATGCTCAGAATAATGGGACATTCTATTTTTCAAATCTTAATTTGAAAGATGGTTTGTCTCAGATTTCTGTTCTTAAGATATTGCAAGATTCAAAGGGATTTATGTGGTTCGCTACCCGTAACGGTCTCAATCGTTATGATGGTAGCGAATTTATTATATACAGACATGTTCCAGGAGATTCATTGAGCTTAAGTGATAATTATATCATATCGCTTGCAGAGGATCATAATCATAATTTGTGGATAGGTACATCACGCGGATTAAATAAATTAGACTTGAAAACCAATCGTATAAAACAGTATACGAATGAGAAGTATGGTGCATTGGCGAAAACAGAGATTCGTAGCTTGCTTGTTGATAGCCGTAATCGTATATGGGTGGGTACATCAATAGGTTTATTCCTTTATATACCTGAAATAGATGTGTTTCAACGTATTGATCTGAATGGTAAGATAAAGAATGAGTTTATTGCTGTAATGTATGAGACTAAGAATCACAAGATATTGATAGGAACTTCTACCAAAGGGTTGTTTGTATGTGATATGGATATGAAAGTACAGAAGAACTATACATCAACAACTTCTTTTCTCTGTTTACCCAATAATAATGTATCTGCTTTATATGAAGATTCTAAAGGATATATTTGGGGAGGAAGTAATCTTAGCGGACTGTTCCGAATGAATATTGATAAAGATGAAATTGTACATTATCATAAAGGTAATAGTGTATTGACTACTAATAGTGTTCGTTGTATTGCAGAGGCTCATGGTATATTATTGGTAGGAACTTTTGATGGGCTTTATACGATAGACCTTTCAGATGATTCTTTTTGGAAACATACAGATGCTTCTCTGGAAAAAGGTAATTTGAGCCATTTTTCTATTTATTCTTTGTTTGTAGATAGCAGTCAAACTATATGGGTCGGTACCTATGCTGGTGGTGTAAGTTATTCGAATAAATTTAATAATCGTTTTGATTTTCATGATCCTACCAGTGTGTTTGATGCTTTATTTGGTATATATGGTAGTATGGTTTGTACGGAAGGTGGGTGTTTGTATATGGCTACAGAGGGGCGTGGTTTACTCGATTATAATTTGAAATCAGGTAGATATTATTATTACCCTATAGACAATGCATCTCGCTTACAGTATAGTCAAAATATAATCAAAGGGTTGTTATTGGATGGAGAGACTTTGTGGTGTGGAACAAACAAGGGAGCTATTTATAAGTTTGATACACGGACGAAAAAATACCAGTTATATTATCAATATCCTAAAGATATGTCTATCTATGCCATGATCCCAGCTAGCGATGGTGGATTGTGGCTGGTAGGTTCAGATCCTAAAATTGGATTGATGCATCTATCTGCGCAAAAAGAGTTGCAAGACACTTTTCCTTCCAAAGGGGGAGAATTGTGCCATGTCCCTAGTTCGCGTTGTATATTGAAACTTAGAGATGGAGTACTGTTAGTTGGCACGCGTAATGATGGTTTGGTGAAGTACGATGTTGTAAACAAAGAATTTACTTACTATGATACGGATTCCCCAAAACCATTTGGACTTTTGAGCAATTATGTAACTAGTATTATCAGAGATACTTTGGGACGTGTTTGGGTAGGTACTTTTGGCGGTGGTATATTGTTGTACGATGAGACAAAAGGAATTTTGAAAACGATTACTCAAGAACAGGGCTTGATTGATAATGATGTTTGTGCTATAGTGGAAGATAAGGAGCATAAATTATGGATAAGTACTAGTAATGGTATTTCTAAATATGACCCTGATAATGACAAGTTCGTGAATTATAATTCTTTGAATGGTGTAGGAGTGTACGAGTTTACTTTGCATAGTGGTACACTTTTGGCTAACGGAGAAGTATGTTTTAGTGGTAATAATGGTTTTGTAACTTTTAATCCACATGAATTGCAACAGAATTCATATGTTCCACCTTTGGTTTTTACGCGTTTGGTAGTAAATAATGAGATAATCAATGTAGGAGATGAAACAGGAATACTTTCTTCTGTTTTGGATGATGTGGTAGAAATCGAATTAAATTATGATCAGAATAATATATCTATAGGTTATTGTGCTTTAAATTTTGTTTTCGCAAGACAGAACCAGTATGCTATTTTTTTGGAAGGGTATGATAAAGAGTGGAATTATATTGGTAATCGTAGAGAGGCGTATTATACGAATTTGAGTCCAGGCACTTATGAATTTGAGGTGAAAGCGTCTAATAATGATGGAGTGTGGAGTCAAGAAACTCGTAAGATTCGTATCATAGTTCATCCACCTTTTTGGAAGACATGGTATGCTTATTTATTCTACGTAGTAGTTTTTATTTCTGTGTTGGTATTAATAATGTATTATATATCAAAAAAACAAAAATTGGAACGTGAATTACAGTTTCAACAGAAAGAACAGCAACAGTTGGAAGAATTTCATCAAGCAAAGATTCGTATGTTTACGAATTTTTCACACGAGCTTCGTACGCCACTTACTTTAATTATAGCTCCTTTACAAGAATTAGTAGCTATGCCTGAATTTTCTTCGCTAGTAAAAAACAAACTTGGTTTGATATTTAGTAATGCTCAACGTTTATTGTTGCTGGTTAATCAGCTAATGGATTTGCGTAAAAATCAAGAAGGAAAACTTAAGTTACATATTACAAAGACGGATATGTATCCCTTTTTGTTGGAGATTTATTATGCATTTAATCATTTGGCTGTAAAGAAATCCATCTCTTTTGTTTTTGAAAAAAAAGAAGAAAACTTATTGGCATGGTTTGATAAAATGCTGATTGAAAAAGTGGTATTTAATTTATTATCTAATGCTATAAAATTCACTCCAAGTGGTGGGAATATTGTATTCTCTTTATCAAAAACGATTTTGTCAGCTTTACCGGTTGAGTCTCAAAAAGAATTAGCACTACCTATAAAGACAGAGTTTGTATGTTTATCTGTTGCTGATTCAGGAAAAGGTATTTCGAAAGAAGATATGAAAAATATATTTGCCCCTTTCTATCAAGGTGAAGATGAAAATAAAGAAAATGTAGGTACAGGTATTGGTTTAAGTTTAACACGGTCCATTGTACATTTACATCATGGAATTATTACAGTTTCGAATAACCGTCCTACGGGAACCGT
This sequence comes from Bacteroides clarus, assembly GCF_015555825.1. Lineage (NCBI taxonomy): Bacteria > Pseudomonadati > Bacteroidota > Bacteroidia > Bacteroidales > Bacteroidaceae > Bacteroides > Bacteroides clarus. The sequence continues at coordinate 19,603 of NZ_JADNLF010000013.1, forward strand.
TTTCAAAGTATATATTCCTATCAGTAGCTTTGCTTATAATACCAATGAACTAGTTAAAGAGGATATAGTTGAAGATGTTATTCCTGCAGATAAAAGTGCTCATTTTGATATTCAAAAGAAATGGACTGTATTATTGGCAGAGGATAATGAGGAGGTTAGACAATATGTCAAGGAAAGTTTGGAACCTTATTTTTATGTATTGGATGTAGGTAACGGAAAAGATGCATTGGATTTAAGTCTTGAAAAATATCCGGATTTAATACTTAGTGATATTATGATGCCGGGAATGGATGGTTTAGAGTTATGTTCTCGTGTAAAGCAGGATTTACAGTTAGGACATATTCCGGTAATCTTAATGACAGCTAAATCAATGGTGGTACATATTAAAGAGGGCTTTTCTGTGGGAGCTGATGATTATATAGTAAAGCCATTCAGTATGGACGTACTCATTTGTCGTATTAATAATATTTTAGAATCTCGTGAAAAGCTCAAAAAATTATATGGTAGAAAATTCTCGCCAGAAGCAATGGGTATTGAAATTGTTTCCGGTGATGATCGTTTTACTCAGAGTTTTTTTGAATTGATTGAGAAAAATATTTCTAATCCGGATTTAGGTATTGATTTGTTAAGTCAGGAATTGGGCTTAAGTCGTGCTAATCTTTATCGGAAATTAAAGGCTGTAACAGAACTCTCGCCAACTGAGCTGATTCGTAATAAACGTCTGGAGGTTGCAGCCAAATTGTTATTGGAGACAAACTACACTGTATCAGAGGTTGCGGTTTATACAGGGTTTAATAGTCATGCTTATTTTACAAATTGTTTTAAATCATTTTATGGTTATTCCCCTTCTGAGTGGGTACAGAGGCATAATGATAAGGAGGAGGGTAGGTAATATTGTATGATTTAATCATCTTTGGAATAGAATCTTAAATGAATAAGACAATATTTTAAGTTGCGCTAGGATAAATCTCTTATCTTAGCGCAAACTTTTTATAGGGAACATACATGAAAAACGTCTTACTTATTATCTGTTTAATTTTACCATCGTGGCTTTTGGCACAATTACCGGGACACAATCCGAAATTGTGGTCGAGAGGTATTGCACAGACGGTTATGACACGTTATCCTTCTGCTGTTACAATACCCTTTAAGCCTTGGTGCTATCCGCAAGGATATTTCCTAATGGGGTTGGATAAACTATGGCAAGTTACTGGTGATACGAAATATTATAACTATATACTGAATTGGGCCAATGAAATGGTACGTCCGGATGGAAGCTTAGTGTATTTTAGTGGTCGTAGTATGGATGATATGATGGCTGGAGCTGTCATAGTATGGGCATATAGATATACTGGTGAAGAAAAATTCAAAAAAGCAGCTGACTTTATAAGGAAAAGTTATGATAGTTATCCACGTACATCTGATGGAATATTTTGGCATGGTAGAGGAACTGTCGGACAAATATGGGTTGATGGTGTCTTTATGGGACAAATGTTTTTGACAAAATATGGATATTATATTGGCGATTCTAAATACTGTTTTGATGAAGCGGCCAGGCAATTGATTGGTATGCATCAGCACCTAATGAAAGAAAATTCAGGTTTGCTTTATCATGGCTGGGATGAAGATAAAGATGCGCATTGGGCTAACTTGTCTACGGGTATGTCCTCAGAAGTTTGGAGTGAAGGTTTAGGCTGGTATGCATTAATATTGGTGGAAACATTAGAGATTTTTCCTAAGAAACATCCACAATATCAAAAAATAGTGGATATAACCCGTAATCTAATGCAAGGGTTGAAAGATAATCAAGATGTTAATAGTGGATTGTGGTATCAAATAGTTGATAAAGGCAATCGATTTGATAATTGGCAAGAGACTTCTGGAAGTGGTATGTTTATTTATTCTATGCAGCGTGCTATAGAATTAGGCATAATTCAGGAAAAGGAGTATGCTAATTGTATAAAAAGGGGATATATAGGTCTGTTGTCTAAGGTTAGGATTAATAAAGATGATGGGTTGATAGATTTATGTGATGCAAATAATGGATTGGGAATTCAAAAAGATTATGATGCTTATGTAACACGTCCAAGAAAACGGAACGGGCAGGAGGTTATATCTTCTTTTTTATGGGCGACAACTATTGTAGAGAATAAAAAAGATAGAATCTCTTATGTAAAGCCTTCGCCTTGTGAGACGTTTGTGTGTACGGATTATTCTCAAGGTAAGGTGTTTGTTTTTGAGAAAGGAGAAAAAGTGTGGGAGCACGATGCGCCTTTGTCTAATGATATATGGGTATTAGATAATGGAAATTTATTATTTACTAAAGGCAATGGAGTTTTGGAAGTGACAAGGAATAACGATACTATTTTTCAATATACATCGCAAAGTCATGTATTTGCGTGTCAAAGACTTACTAATGGAAACACTTTTGTAGGGGAATGTGAATCAGGACGTTTGTTGGAGGTTGATTCTAATGGAAAGATAGTAAAGGACTTATCAATTCTTCCTTTAGGAACGACAAATGGTAAGAAGTCTTTTATGCGAAATGCCCGTAAATTGGAAAATGGGCATTATCTGGTAGCTCACTATGGTGGTAAGCGGGTTGTTGAATATGATGAAAATGGTAATATCTATTGGGAAGTTCCTGTTTCGGGTGGCGCCCATTCTGTAATTCGTTTACCCAATGGTAATACCTTAGTCGCAGTTACAGATATGGATAAGAACCCTCGTATTGTTGAATTTAATTCTGATAAAAATATTGTTTGGGAATTTTCTAATAAAGATATAGAGGGAGCTCCTCTGAGATTTTTATCAGGAATGCAGTATATTCCTGGTATGGGGATTGTTTTTACAAATTGGACTGGTCATGTAAAAGAGAAAGTACCCTATATATATTGGGTTGATTGGAATAAAAATATAATAGAAACCTTTGGACCATGTGCAGATATTGAGTCTGTATCGTCAGTATTTATACCTTTGAAAAACGAAAAAGTATATCATTAATATAAATAATATAGATAAAGTATGATGAATTTTAAGACAGGATTATTATCCTTATTAGTGTTTTGTGGAGCTTGTAGTCAGGTTTCTCAGAAAGAAGATATTGTGAAAGATAGTTTTGATTTTGCAGGACAACAATTGAAGTTTGCGTTTACAACGATTGACTCAGTAAGAGTAAAGCAGATAGAAGCGGGTTCAAAAAAGAAATTAGTTTCCCCCCGTACGATTGATGATGATGGTTCCTTTAAAATGGTAGCTTCTAAAGATTGGACTAGCGGATTTTTTCCTGGTGAATTATGGTATATGTATGAGTATACAAAAGACGACTACTGGAAAAGTAAAGCACAAGAATTTACTGCTAATATAGAGGATCAGAAGACAAATGGTGGTACACACGATATGGGCTTTAAAATGTATTGCAGTTTTGGAAATGGGTATCGGTTGACGCAAAATACTGCTTATAAAAATATATTATTAGAGTCTGCGACTACTTTGATTACTCGTTATAAACCGACAATTGGTTGTATTCGTTCCTGGGATCACAGTCGTGATAAGTGGCAATGTCCTGTTATTATTGATAATATGATGAATTTAGAATTATTATATTGGGCATTTAAAGAAACCGGCGACTCTGTTTATTATGATATTGCTACGAACCATGCACGTACAACAATTAAAAATCATTTCCGTGATGATTATAGTTCCTATCATGTGATTGATTATGACACAATTAATGGTGAAGTTCTTCATAAACATACACATCAAGGATATAATCATGAATCTGCTTGGGGCAGAGGACAGGCTTGGGGATTGTATGGTTATACGATGTGTTATCGTGAAACGAAATTACCGGAATTCTTAACTCAGGCTGAGAATATAGCAGATTATATTTTTACAAATCCAACGCTACCTGACGATATGGTGACTTATTGGGATTTTAATGCTCCTAATATTCCAAACGAACCGCGTGATGCTTCTGCTGCTGCTGTAATGGCATGTGCACTGTATGAGTTATCTATGTATAATGTGGAAAAGGCTACTCAATATAAACAATGGGCAGATACAATTATAAATAATTTAAGTAAAAATTATAGAGCTCCTTTGAACGGAAATTATGGATTTATCTTACTTCATAGCACGGGAGCACATAATTTTGAACGTGATGTTCCTTTGGTATATGCAGATTACTATTTTTTAGAAGCATTGTTGAAAAAAGAAAAACTGGAAAAGGAAGGTACTGCGATTCTATAAATAGAGTAGTCAATAGGGTATGAAACGTTTTATATTATTGTTAGTGATATATGGTTTTGTTGTAGGGGATTTATATGCTAAAGTGCCTACAACATGCCATAAAATTCGTTTGAAGGATAATTGGGAATTTCTTCGGCAAGATGTAGGTAATATATGGGAGCTGGTGAGACCGGTGAAAAAAGGGCAACCGGAAGAACAACCTATATGGACTCAAGTAACTCTTCCGCATTGTTTTAATGCGGAAGATGCTGTTGATCCTAATGTGAATTATTACCAGGGTCCTGGTTGGTATAGGACTTGTTTAAAACTGAATAATCCTTATCAGAATGGGCGTCTCCTATTGGAGTTTGAAGGTGCCGGGCAAAAAACAGATGTATATATTTATATGACGAAAGTTGGTAGCCATGTTGGTGGCTATGATAGCTGGAATGTAGATATAACGGATGCTGTTCAAACATTTTTGTTAAGCAAGGATGCAGAACGATTTGGTGGAAAAATACCTTTAAGTATTCGTTGTGATAATACGCGGGATGCTGAAATGATTCCTTCTGATTTATCGGATTTTAATTTGTATGGGGGAATCTATCGTTATTTAAATTTAGTGTATTTGCCTGAGGTGTCAGTTGCCTCTTTAAAAATAGTACCTACATTAGATACTAAAATGAAAAAAGCCAGTTTGGATATATCTGGATTGTTTTATAATCCGACAGATATACGCCAAGCTTCAGTTGAGGTTTTTGTAAAAAATCCACAAGGAAAAATTGTTTATGTTCAGAGTCTTGGTGATGTTACCCCGTTGGGTGAGTTTTCCATACAAGGTATTAATTTAGATAACCCTTATCTTTGGGATGTAATATCTCCTCAGTTATATACTTGTGAAGTTGTTGTTACTGCAAATGGACAAAAAATGACAGCCATGGAAAAGTTTGGCTTTCGTTCATTTGAGTTCATAGAGAAAGGCCCTTTCTTTTTAAATGGTAAACGTCTTTTATTAAGAGGGACACATCGACATGAAGATCATGCTGGAGTAGGCGCAGCAATGACTGAGGAACAGATGATACAGGAAATGAAAATGATGAAAGACATGGGAGTTAATTTTATACGGCTTGGTCATTATCAACAGTCAGAAATAATTCTCAATCTTTGTGATGAATTGGGGATTTTAGTATGGGAAGAGATTCCTTGGTGCCGTGGTGGAGTTGGTAATGAAACATATCGTAGGCAGACTAAGCGTATGTTAAATAATATGATTATCCAACATTATAATCATCCTTCTGTTATTATTTGGGGATTGGGTAATGAAAATGATTGGCCAAATGATTTTCCTGTGTTTAAACAGAATGAAATTCGTAAGTTGATGAGTGAGTTGAATACTATTGCACATCAATTGGATAAGACTCGTAAGACCGCTATTCGGCGTTGTGATTTCTGTAGTGATATTGTTGATGTATATTCTCCCTCAGTATGGGCGGGATGGTATCGTGGTAACTATACAGACTATCAAAAAATGTCTAAAGAGGAAATGGAAAAAGTTAGGCATTTCCTACATGTGGAGTGGGGAGGAGACAGTCACGCTGGACGACATGCAGAAGCTGTTGCTCCTTTACGTAAAGAAGGAGAAGTGGAGGGTGATGCGGCCTTGAACGGCTCAGCTTTAGTACTGAAAAAAGGTGATTGGTCGGAAACTTATATTGTAAAATTGATTGATTGGCATTTGAAGGAACAAGAAAATATGCCATGGCTTACTGGTACTGCTTACTGGCCTTTTAAAGATTTTTCTACTCCGGTACGTCCTGCTAACCCTATTCCTTATGTGAACCAGAAAGGGGTGATAGAACGTGACTTTACTCCTAAAGAAAGTTATTATGTTTTTCAGTCTTATTGGACAAAAAAGCCTATGTTGCATATTTATGGACATAGTTGGCCTGTCAGATGGGGAAATGATGGAGATGAAAAAGAAATATTGGTATATTCAAATTGTTCGAAAGTCGAATTATTTGTAAATGGGGAAAGCCAAGGTATCCACCAACGTGATAGTCAAGATTTTCCTGCTGCAGGATTACGCTGGAATGTCAAGTTAAAGAATGGACTTAACTCTCTTCGTGCAGTTACAGTTGATACAAAAGAATCATTAACGGATGAATTGACTTTTGAATATCAAACGGAGAAATGGGGAAAAGCTACTGCTTTTCAAGTTAAGGCTACTCCGTTGAAAAGCGGTATTATAAAAGTTGAGGCACAATTAGTGGATGATAAGGGTATAAGATGCTTGGACTCCAGAGAATTTATTTATTTTGATATTGCTGGTGATGGTAAATTGATTCAGAATCAGGGAACGGTTACTGGTTCTCGTAAAATACAAGCTAGAAATGGTCGAGCTCAGATTTTAGTACAGACGCATCAGGGAACTTCGTGTGTGGCTGTAAAAGCAAATAATGTTCAAACTTCTTTTATTACGGTAAAATAGATATGAGACAGATAACTATAGTAATATTTACGGTAATCCTATTTTTTTTATCATCTTGTATGCCTTATGATAGTAAGAAATATGTAGAAGAGATATTAAAAGATGATATTTTGGAGCAAGCAGCCATGAATCTTCAGGAAAGTCCTGTTACAATTACTTCTTTTATTGCCGAACGCAGTGTGGGGGACTGTCACGACTTTTATTCGGAAGGGGATTATTGGTGGCCTAATCCTTTGGATCTTGAGGGTCCCTATGTGCGACGCGATGGGCAGACTAATCCTGAAAATTTTGTGGCTCATCGCCAAGCTATGATACGTTTTAGTTCTATTGTCGGAAATCTTACCTCTGCTTATTTGCTAACTAAGGATAATAGGTATGTGGAAAACGTGATGGAACATGTTCGTGCATGGTTTGTAAATGAACAAACTTTTATGAGGCCTAAGTTACAATATGCCCAAGCCATCAAAGGTATCACAACTGGACGAGGGATTGGTATTATAGATACAGTACATCTTATGGAGGTTGCTCAATCTTTATATCGGTTGGAAATAGCCGGGGTACTTTCTAAGAAAGATATTGAAGATACTAAAAAGTGGTTTTCTGATTATTTGAAATGGATGTCTAATCATCCGTATGGGAAAGATGAAATGAATGCGGACAATAATCATGGAACCTGTTGGGTGATGCAAGCTGCTGTTTTTGCACGTTATGTTGGAGATGGTGATATGATGAATTTTTGTCGAAATCGTTTTAAGAACATTCTCTTACCGAATCAGATGAGTGAAAATGGTAGCTTTCCACGTGAACTTGCTCGTACGAAGCCATATGGATATTCTTTATTTAATCTGGATGCAATGGCAACAATTTGCCAAACACTTTCTAGTGAAGCAGATAATCTTTGGAGTTATACGATAGATGGTGTTAAGAATATAAATAAAGGAATAGATTTTATTTATCCTTATATTGTAAATAAAGATAATTGGCCTTTTGCACGCGATGTTATGTATTGGGAAGAGTGGCCAGTGGCACATCCTTTTCTAATTTTTGGAGCTTTGCAAACAAATAATAAAGATTGGATTACTACTTGGGGCAATTTGGAGCATTTTCCAACCACGGATGAAGTAGTTCGTAATTTACCTGTGAGAAATCCTTTACTTTGGATTTGATGGTACAATATAAAATCAAAATATTATGAAATTAATAAAGGAAATAGGGGCTGTTATTTGTTTATGGTGTATTACTTTTTCTATAAATGCCCAAAATAGAGTTGTAACTCAACATTCCGTAGGAACTGTTGTTGAGGGAGAGGTTACAATGAAAGTAGTTCAAGATATAACAACACGTTATCGGCGTACTACATCTCAAGGGGTAGAAAACGCCAAATTGGATTATTCGCCTGATATCCAATTGAAACAATTGGCACTTCCTTTATCGGAAACAGTGATGGCACGTTATCCTGACTATCGTATGGCTTATTGGAAAAATTATACATATGTACAAGGGTATATGTTTGAAGCTATGGACCGTTTAGGGCAAGTTACGGGTGATGCAAAGTATATTGATTATATGAGAAAATATATAGATCATTTTCTAGATAAGGACGGTAATTACCAAGGGGATCAATTAACCAATCTGGACAATTTTATGACCGGCTCTGCTTTTTGTACCTTGTATGGACGTACTGGAGAGGAAAGATATAAAAAGGCTGCATTACAAATATTGAAAGCTGTGGGAACATATCCTAGTTCTGACGGGCAATTTTGGCATGGTAACCGTAATCCCAATATGTGGATTGATGGTGTATTTATGATGCAAATGTTTTTGATCCGTTGTGCTCAATTTGTAGGTGAGGCTGATTATTGTTATAATATTGCATGTCGTAATATTATTGCGGCAGCCCGTCATTTACAACGTCCGGATGGCTTGGTTCTTCATGCATGGACAACAGAGCCGGAGAAAGCCGTATGGGCTAATAAGGAAACAGGGCTTTCCCCAGAGGTTTGGAGCGAGGGTATGGGATGGTATGCGTTGGTTGTCCCTGAATTACTCGCTTTGTTACCAAAGACACATCCTGACTATAGTCAGATATTGGATATCTATTTGAAAATGTGTCGGGGGTTGAAAAATACACAAGATGTAAGGACAGGTGGATGGTATATGGTAGTAGACAAGGGGAATAATCCGTTGAATTTTATAGATCCATCTGGAACTGCGATGTTTACCTATTCTATTCAGCGAGGGATACAATTAGGGGTGTTGAAAATAAAAGAATATGCTTCTGTGGCCCAAAAAGGTTATCAAAGTTTATTTTCTTTTGTACATGTGAACAGTAAAGGATTACTTGATGTAATAGGAGCTTGTGATGGGGTAACAATTAAACAGAATTTTGTAGAGTATGTAACCGTCCCTAAAATATTAAATGCAAAAGAAGCTGTAGCTGGTATATTATGGGCTGCTGTGATTATGGAAACTGAACAATTGAAATCTAATTAGTTATGTTTGCTCGTAAGATCATTATCTGTATATTTCTGTTAGTTTTACCTAGGACAGTAGAGGCGGTATCTTATAAAGAGTTATCACGGATAAAGCAGAATTTTTCTGTGATATTGGTTCCTTCGGATACAGACCCTTTTCATTTAAAATCAATACTTTCATCTATTGTCCCAGAAACGGAAGTTTCTGATCAGGTCGTAGTAGAATTGCATCAACGCTACCCTCTTAATGAAGAAAAAATGGCGTTTTATATTTCTTCATTATCTGACATGGGAACATGGCCGGATATAAATTATGAAGATAAAAAGCGTTCAGGCTGGGAGCCGAAATTACATGCGGAACGCATATTAGAGCTGGTGAAACTGTATTATTCAAAACAAACATCTTATTATCAATCTGCGGAAGTGGAAACCGCTATCCATAAAGCATTAGACTATTGGTTCACATCAAAGCCTATATGTTTGAATTGGTGGTACAATCAGATAGGTATTCCAAAAACATTGGGCACTGCGTTTGTTTTATTTGAACAAAAGTTGACCTCTAAAGAAAAAAAGGCTGCTATATCTGTGATGGAAAATGCAAAGTTTGGCATGACTGGTCAAAATAAGGTATGGCTTGCAGGTAATGTAATGATGCGTGCGTTGCTTCAGAATGATGCTGGTTTGGTGAAAATGGCACGAGATACAATTGTATCAGAGATTGTGACTGGCAAAGTAGAGGGTATTAAAGATGATTGGTCTTTTCATCAACATGGTGCTCAACAACAATTTGGTAATTATGGCCTTTCTTTTGTAGCTGGTATGAGTTTCTTCTCGGGAATTTTTTCCGGTACTTCATTGGCCTTTGATGAACGACAGTTAGGAATCATAAGCACTTTAATTGATCAAGGCTATCGTTGGACTGTTTGGAGAGGGAAAATGGATGTGAGTTCATTGGGCCGCCAGCTGTTTCATCATGCTCAAGTTCATAAAGCATTAAGTCTTGCTTTCTCTGCATCAGAATTAGGTGGTGGAGAGTCAAGCTCATGTGCTTCAGTAGCTCGCAATTTATTGCAGGAAAATTATGGGACGATGGATCAAAATCCTTTAATCGGACACAAACATTTTTGGCAATCGGATTATACAATTCATCGCCGACCTCATTGGATGACTTCTGTAAAAATGGCTTCCGACCGTGTGGTTGGAGTTGAAATGATGAATGGAGATAATATGAAAGGTTTTTATATGGCAGATGGTGCTACCTATCTTTATCAGAATGGGGATGAGTATTTGGATATATTTCCTCTTTGGGATTGGCGGCAACTACCGGGAGTAACTACCTTTCGATCTGATGGCCCTATGCCTGTAATCCAAAAATATCACCCTCGTAATGCGGTGTCTTTTGTTGGTGGAATTTCCAATGGAGTACAAGGTGTATCAGCTATGGAGATTAATCGTGCAGGTATCAAGGTACGTAAGTCCTGGATATTTATGAATGATTATGTTCTTTGTTTGGGTACAGGTATTCAAGCTGATAGTAATTTGGTAGTTACTACGGCTCTTGAACAATGTCATAGGAAAGGAGATTTAAAGGTGCTTCAAAATGGGATTTGGAATCAAATTTCTAATCAGTGGCATGTGGTGAGCAGTGAACAACGTTTCTTTCATAATAATGTAGGATATATAACATGGGGAGATAGTACCTCTTGTGTTGCTGAAGTAGCGCAACGTTCTGGACGTTGGCATGATGTAATGCAAATGTATCGCCCTCAGTCGGTAACGGGTGATGTTGTTTCTATTTATTTAGAACATGGCGTTTCTCCTAAGGATAAGAAATATCAGTATCTTATACTTCCTGCCGTAAGCGAAACAGCAGTCAAAAACTTTAATCTATCTTCCATTCGGGTTCTTCATAATGACGAGGGAGCTCAGGTTGTTTACCTGAAAGAGGAAAAAATGTATTGTATAACGGCTTATCAACCGATATCTTTTATTCTCACATCCGGCTGTCCGTTGGATATTTATACCCCTGGGATATATATGCTCCGTGAAGAAGGAGGGAACTGTAATATATGGTGTACTGATCCGACCCAAGATAGAGATATAATAAATTTAAAATTTAACAGTAAAGAAGTTGTGATTCCTTTAACGGGTAGAAAAGGACAGACAATAAATATAAATCTTTGAGATATAGATATTATTTGTGGTTGAGGTATTATTGCAATCATTTGAAATAATAATGCAAGCCTTATAGATAGAAACCTCTTATTTTTGTTTTAAATAATTATAAGACGATGGATATCTATAAGGTTTTTCTTTTGGTATTAGCATTTGCATTAAATATGACTAAAATTTATAGTCAACAGTCAATGGATCAGTATAAAGTTATATTTACTAATCCGCCACAACATGTACCAACTAGTAAGACTCCTGATGCTCCTATTGCCGGTAATGGTGATATTGGTGTAACGATGGGAGGGGGGCCTGATAGTTTACGTTTTTATATAGGCAAGAATGATTTTTGGAGAGCGTATCCTGTTTATCCTGGTGGTATCGCGCTTCCCGGTGGTTTGGATATTCTGTTTAAAGAATTAAAAGATGCTTCTTATTATGCAGAACAATTGCCAGGAAGTGCAGAAATAAAAGCGACTTTTTCCACTAAAGCTTGTCAGGTACACTTATCTGCATGGGTAGCGGCAACTGCTAATAAGATTATAATTGAATTACGCTCTGATAAAAAACAAATTGCTCATGTACGTCTTTGGACAGTAGAAGGGAATGGAGCTATAACAGCGCATGGAAATAGTCCGGTTACATGGGTGAGTCGTTCATTCCAAACAACAAAGTTACTAAGTTGGCCTACTCATATAGCATTAGCTATGAATACGGAGAAAGATGAATTGATTTTGAATCCGGGTGAAACTGTACGTTTAGTGATCACTGTTTATACGAATCATGATACTGAAAGTTGGAAAAATAAAGCGATATCAGAGGCAATACAAGTAACAGATACTTTTATAAAACAACTGAGGTGGGAGCATCAAACCTGGTGGACAAACTTCTGGAGATTGTCACATATTGATATTGGAGATACATATTTTGAAAAATATTATTATCAGTCGCAATATCTTTTTGCATGTTCATCTCGTAAAGGAAAGTTCGCACCGGGTATTTGGGGACCATTTATTACACAAGATGGAGCTGCGTGGGGTGGTGATTATCATCTAAATTATAATTATCAGGCACCTTATTGGGCTTCATATTCATCTAATCATATTTGCCTAACCGAAAATTTCGACCAACCTTTATTGGATTATATGGAGGCGGGACGGATGTTTGCACGTAAATTGCTGGATTGTGACGGTATTTATTATCCTGTTGGTATAGGCCCTAAAGGGTTATGTACATCGATGTGGCCTTTAACCCCAGAAGAAATGCAGGAGAAATATGCAACACGTGAAAATACGATAGATAACGGGTATAAATTTTTAGGTCAGAAAATAAATGCAGTTTTTAGTGTGGGCAATATGCTAATGCGTTATTATAGTACCTATGACAAGAATTATGCACAAAAAATATATCCTTATTTGCTGGCGTGTGCAGATTTCTGGGAAGATTATCTCACTTTGGAAGATGGGCGTTATGTTATTCGTATGGATCATTTTAATGAAGTAATGCCAAATAAGCGTAACGGTGGAATTTGGCGTGATAAACTTGGAGATTTTAACTCTACACTTTCTCTAGGACTTGTAAGAATGCTTTTTAAGGGTATTTTAGATGTGAGTACTTTTTTGGCTGTGGATGAGGTACGGCATACTCATTGGAACAATATTCTCAAGAAATTAAGTAATTATCCTATAGGTGTATTAGATGGACGTTTGAGTTTAAAAAACATGGAAAGAGGACCTCAAAACAAGGAAGTCATAGCCTCGGGATTAAATAGAGTGTCTATACATGGGTTAATTCTTCCTAGTGGAGTTATGGGACCAATAACCGATTCGGTCTTTAATACTATTTTATTGGGAGACGTGGAACGCTGGTCACACAAACAGCGTATAAAGGGCGATTGGGGAAATACATTGAATAATGGAATTGAAACTTGTTATCCTGGTGCTGTACGTGTAGGCTATCCTTCTGATGAGATTCTTATGCATATGAAAGAAAGAATAGAAATGGCTGTATATCCTAACAGTTGGATTGTACAAGGTGGCGGTGGTATTGAAACCTTTGCTGCAGTACCTTTAACTATCAATGAAATGTTACTTCAAAGTTATGAGGGAGTTATTCGGCTTTTTCCAAATTGGAATTATCAGAAAGATGCCTCTTTTAGGGGGTTAAGAGCGTACGGTGCTTTTTTGGTAACTTCTTCACTTAAGAATGGGATTATACAAAATGTTGATATTATAAGTGAAAGAGGGAGGTTGTGTAAAATAGAAAACCCTTGGAGAAACCAGTCTGTTCAAATTGTTAGAGATGGAAAGTCTGCAGAAATATTATGTGGTAAGTGGTTACAGTTCCCAACTATTATAGGAGAAAAAATAGAAATAAGAGTATATACTAAATAATAAGACATGATGAAATATATGAGTAAATTGATAAGCGGAATCTTAATTGCCGTTTTTAGTATGGGAGTTGTCGCACAAACAAAATTACCACCTGGATGGCAATCTACCTTGGTGAAAGTAACTTCAGATGGTAAATTGGTGTATTATCCGGATAAGCAGGGAAATACTATTCCTGATTTTAGTAGAGTAGGTTATCATCATGGCGATATCTCAATACCTCATTATCCGATAACAAAAATTGTATATCCAATTGAAAATGGGGATAATCGCCAGCATATTCAAAATGCAATTGATGAAATATCCCGTATGGAGCCTGATAAGACTGGACATCGCGGAACAATTTTGTTAAAACGTGGTGTCTATCATATTTATGGAAGTATTCGTATAACGGTTAGTGGTATTATTTTAATGGGAGAGGGGGAGAATATAAATGAAACCCGACTATTGGCGAAAGGTACTGAACGGTTTACTCTAATTCAAGTAAATGGGAGTGGTAGAATAGAAGAAATACCAGGTACCCGTACTAAAATAACGGATACTTTCGTTCCTGTTGGTACTCATTCTTTTCATGTATCGTCATCATCAAACTATAAAGTAGGTGATCGTATAATTGTATATCGCCCAGGAACACAAAATTGGATACATGACATAAAGATGGACCAGATAGTCGAGAGAAAAGGAACTCGCCAATGGACAGCGCAAGAGTATAATCTTTCTTTTGAGCGAGAAATTGTTAAAATAGAAGGTAATTGTATTTATATAGATAATCCAATTGTTATGCAAATGGATGAGAAATATGGAGGTGGTGAAATATTTAAGTATACCTTTGCTGGCCGAATTAGTGAAGTAGGAATAGCTAATATGTGCTTGGAGTCAGAATTCGAACATTATGAAGATAATCATCATGCATGGATAGGTGTACAATTCGATAAAGTTGAAAATTGTTGGGCTCGTAATCTTACTTGTCGTTATTTTGGGTATGCCGCAGTGAGTTGCGAACGTTATGCAAAGAATGTAACCGTGGCAAATTGCCGGTGTTTGGAAACAAAATCAATAATAACAGGTGGTTTGCGTTATTCTTTTAATAATTGGGGACAACAGAATCTTTTTATGAATTGTCAAAGTACGGAAGGACGTCATGATTATGTGACAGGTGCTCGTGTATGTGGACCAAATGTTTTTTATAATTGTACTGCTTTTCAAACTTATGCAGATATAGGTCCTCATCATCGTTGGGCAGTTGGAACTTTATATGATAATATAATAACAGACGGAGAGATAAATGTGCAAGATCGAGGACAAATGGGTAGTGGCCACGGTTGGGCAGGTGTTACACAGGTATTATGGAATTGTCGGGCTAAACGGGCTGCTGTACAGAATCCGTGGACATCTGGTAATAACTACAATATAGGTATGAAAGGGCAAAAATATCCTGGACATTTTACAAATCGTCCGGAAGGGATATGGGAAGGTCAGAATGAATTGAATGTTTTTCCTCGTTCATTATATATAGCACAGTTGATGGCACGCCATAGAAATATGGATTTACTTATATTAATGAAATAAGTGGTTTTTTTATTAATATAAGTATTTGATTGTTGTTATTGATAAATATATTGAGATATTTTTGATAGCATTTGATACAATTCTTAAATTCCGTTTATGAAAATTCCACTTTGTTTGCATTATGAAATAACACGATGTTTAACTTTAAAAATGACGTATTGATATTATGTAAAAACAATGAGACATGCCTTTTCAAAACAGTCTGGGATGAATCAATCCTTAGTTAATTTAAGTCTAATTTTTAATTTAATCTATTAATGAAACAGAAAGAACACAAGTCAAGATCGCTGTCATGGCGTATTTTGTTGGTACTGTTTAGTATTTCTTTGAGCACACTGGCACAAGCCCAAAGCATCACAGTAAAAGGAAACGTGGTAGATCCCAATGGAGAGCCACTGATTGGAGTAACAATCACAGAGCATAACACAACTAATGGCGCTATTACCGATATTAACGGTAATTTCTCTATAACATGTGCCAAGGGAGCTACTTTGAAGTTTAGTTATATTGGTTATAAGGATGTGACTAAAACTGCGACCGGAACGAATCTGAAAGTTGTATTGACCGAAGACTCACAGGCATTGGACGAAGTTGTGGTAGTGGGTTATGGTACACAGAAAAAAGGAAGTGTAACAGGAAGTATCACAAGTGTTGACGCAAAGACCATTGCAGATATTCCAACTGCCAATTTGGCAACGTCTTTAGCAGGACGTTTATCAGGAGTAATGATTTCTTCTACTACAGGTAAGCCTGGCGCAACTAGCAGTTTGAGTATTCGTGCTAAAGGTACTACTAATGATTCAAGCCCATTATATGTTATTGATGGGGTTGTCAGAAATCAAGAGGCATTCGAATCATTGGATGCCAGTGAAGTTGAAAATATATCAGTATTGAAAGATGGGGCTTCTGCTGCAGTGTATGGTGCCCGCGCAGCTAACGGTGTGGTTTTGGTTACAACTAAAAAAGGTAGTACGGGTAAGCCAGTTATAAATTATTCAGGTACCGTTGGTTTTGATAGTCCAACAAAAAATCCTGAAACAATGAGTGCTTATGAACAAGCTATTTTTCTAAATCATAATAGGTACCAAGATTGGGTTGATAAAGGTTCTGATCCCAAAAATCGTCCGGAAAATCAAAAAACATGGTATACAGATGATGAACTCGAGTATCTGAAAGGAGTAAACTATAGTTGGCTGGATGAGATGTGGAGAACCCCGCTCACCACGCGTCATGCCTTAAACATTACAGGTGGTACAGAACGCGTGCGTTATTTTATTGGCGGTGCTTATTATTTTGCAACTGGTGCTTTTGATAATTTGGAATATAATAAAGCAAATTTCCGTGCTAGCATTGATGCTAACATTACGGATAATTTTAAAGTAGGCTTAAATATTAGTACGGATAATAGGAAAGACATCAAGCCTCATTGGAAATCTGACGGTGGACGAGATAACTTGGATAATTTATATTCCAGCATTTTGAAACGTTCGAAAATGAACCCTTTTTATATCAATGGGCTTCCTGTAAAAGCCAATGGTTTGGAACAACATCCTTTGACTCAAATCAGTGAACAGGCAGGTAGAGATACACGTAAATGGATGAATACCAATGTTAATATGTTTGCGGAATATGATGCCCCATTCCTCAAAGGGTTGAAATTTAAATTCCAGTATAGTAGAAACACTTATAATAGACTCTATAAAGAGGTAGCGATGCCATATACTCTTTACACTTTTGAAACAAGTGGAACCAATGGACATTACATTGATCCGAGTAAAAACCCACAAGTTACAGGAACCGACGTACGTGGTGGAGACCGCTTTATCAAAAAAACATCAGCTCTTTACTCTGATTATCAAATGAATTTCTTTGTAACTTATGACCGGACATTCGGTAAACATGACATTGGTGCACTGTTTGTTTACGAACAGGCCGAAGGAGAGAATGAATCTTTTGACGCACAACGTAACGGTCTGTTAACTTGGACAATGCCCGAATTTCATGCTGCGAGCAGTGATGCTTCTCAATCTATAGTAGGTAATGGCTCTGTTGGTGAAAGCGGACGCCTTTCTTATGTCGGACGCTTAAATTATGCTTATGATGATAAATATCTTCTAGAAGCAGCTTTCCGTGTGGATGGTTCCACCAAATTTGCACCCAATAAACGTTGGGGATTTTTTCCTTCTATCTCTGCTGGATGGCGTATATCCAATGAACCGTTTTTTGCTAATAATATAAAATTTATTGACTATCTGAAATTGCGTGGTTCAATAGCTTCTTTAGGTAATGATGCTATTGGTGGATGGGATTGGATGCCCAAGTATAACTTAACGACAGGAGCTATATTCGGTTCACAGAGCTATGGTATCGAGCCGGGTACGTTGGCTAATCCTGACTTGACATGGGAAAAATCCATTTCTTATAATGTAGGTTTTGATGGTCGTTTATTCAATCACTTTGATGTTAGTTTCGAATGGTTTTATAGACATACTTATGATATTCTTGCCGAACGTACCGCAAGTGTACCCACTAGCTTCGGAGCAAAACTTCCTAAAGAAAACTATGCAAAAATTGATGCACGAGGTTTTGAATTTGAAATAGGATATAACGGCCAAGTGAAAGATTTCACATATTGGTTGAAAGGTAACTTTGGCTATGCCAAAAGTTGGTGGGTAGAAAAAGATGAAGCCTCCAATTTAGCTGCTTACAAATCAGAAATAGGACAATCATTAGATCGAGTTTGGGGATATGATTGTCTTGGAATTCTTCGTTCACAAGAAGAAGTAGATCGAGTTAATGAAGAAAATGTAAAGAAATATGGGAAAGAATTACTCATTAAAGGGACTAAATTAGTTCCCGGTATGTTACTTTACAGAGATGTACGTGGAGTAAATAGCGATGAACCAGATGGTCAAATTACAGAAGAAGATATGGTTGTAATCGTTGATAAACAATCTGCTCCTATTACTTATGGATTTACATTAGGTGGTAAATGGAAAGGGTTTACATTGGATATATTCTTCCAAGGGCTAGCAGGTCACGAACGCGTTATTGATGATAGAAAACCTGGTGTGAAAGATTGGACAGGCACATTTGCATATTGGAATGATCATTGGACGGCAGAAAATCCCAATGCGTCAATGCCTTTTACTTTAACTAAAACAAATGGGGAGAAATCTACATTCTGGGTACGTAACGCATCATTTTTACGTTGTAAGAATATCTCTCTTTCATATGATATACCACAATCTATTACCAAAGCCTTAAAATTGGACAAGGTTAAAGTTTTTGTTAACGGAACTAATCTTTTCTTATTACAAGATGGATTAAAAATTGCAGATCCTGAGGTACATAAAGATCATATCAGTTCGTACCCAATCATGAGAAATTTCTCTTTTGGTCTTAACGTAACATTATAATCTCAATAAAAGAAAGACACTATGAAGTCAAAATATATTTTTACTGCAATACTTCTTGTTGGATTAGGAGTAGCAGGATGTAACGATGTTCTTGACAAAAAAAACTTGAACGCAGTAACTGCCGAGGATACATGGAATGATGAAACATTGGCAACGGCATTTTTAGATAAATGCTATGCTGATAATTTGCCAGACTGGTCTGCTGATGTAGCCGATATCAATCAATATAGCGATGAAGGTCGAGGTGGAGAAGATTTCTTCTATGCCGGTCAACTGACATCTGAAGGCGGAGGAGGACCAACTAAAGATTATTGGCCTTATGAAGGAATTTATAAACTAAATGTACTATTAGATAATATTAATACAGGAACATTATCTGAAGATGTGCGTAAAAAGATAGAGGCGCAAGCTCTTTTCCTACGTTCATATCGTTATTTTGAATTAGTGAAAAGATATGGTGGCGTACCATTGATTCTGTCTGTACAAGATAGAAAGGAATCAGAAGTGCCACGTGAAAAAACATCCGTGTGTATTAGCCAGATTGTAAATGATTTAAGTACTGCGGCAACAGTACTTCCCAAATCTTGGAGTGGATCTGATGCAGGACGTATTACGAGAGGGGCTGCATTGGCATTGAAAGGTCGTGTTTTACTGTTCTATGCCAGCAAGCAATTCAACAGAAATAATGATGCGGCACGTTGGCAGGCAGCCTATGATGCTAACTTAGCAGCGAAAGAACAATTGGAAAAAGATGGATATGGATTAAATTCTACTTATGATGGTACATGGAAAGACAATTCCGATGCAAGTGAATTATCTAAAGAAGTCATTTTCTCTAAACGCTATTCTTATCCTGCTAATAAGTCAGATATAAATGCAGGTGTGCGTCCTTTGGATTACTCCCAAGGCGCTACTGGCTGGAACCAGCCTACCCTTGATCTGGTTTTGGCATATCCCATGGCTGATGGTACTGTACCCGGGGTAGATATTGACGGAGATGGAGTAAAAGAGCCCTTTGACCCTACAGCGACAGATGAAAGAGGTTTGTTTTGGGTAGGACGTGATCCCCGTTTTTATAAAACAATTGTAACTAATGGCATGGTATATCCGTTAGCTGATAATCAATATCCCGAACAACGCCAATTCACTTATAAGGGGGGAGAAATTGAAATTGCAAACTCTACAAAAACCGGTTTTTACTCTTGCAAATTCATAAATCCAGCAGTGAAGAAAGTAGATGTACGTAACTATGATCTTGATTTAGTAGAAATTCGTTATGCAGAAGTTTTATTAAATTTAGCAGAATGTGCAGCTGAAGTTGGGAATAAAGATCCTGAAGTTTATACTATTTTAAAAGAGATTCGTAAACGAGCTGGTATCACGGCTAACGCTGATGAACTCTATGGTCTAAAAGCTAATATGACTAAACAAGAACTGATTGATGCTGTTCTTTTTGAACGTCGTATTGAATTAGCCTATGAAGGTAAACGTTTCTGGGATATGCGCCGTCGAATGATGTTTAGTGATCCGGAGTACAAAGGATACGCGCGTGAAAGAATTGAAATAGAACTCACTGATGCTAAAAAAGAATTATCGCTAAATGATTTGGCAAAAGATTTTGCAAATGGTGGAGGTGAGAGCAAATTAAACTCTGTGGACTACTTCAAGTATTTCAAAACAATTGTTACCAAGATAGATAATAAATTCCAATGGGATGTTGATGACAATCATTATTTCTTTGCCTTACCTAAAAAACATCTTGAACAGAATGCAAAATTAGAGCAAACTAAGGGCTGGAATGATGGTACTTTTGATCCATTGTTATAATTCTCAATTCTGATTTTCAAAGAACTATGTATTGTTTCTTAATATGAAATAGTTTCTATAATCACAGCAAGATTAATCTTGCTGTGATTTTATTTATATATGCTATTGATACACATATATTTTGTGAAAGCATATATTATTTCAAAGCCTTTCAATAAATTACATAATTTATATAATATAAAAATCTTACTTAAAAGCTCATTCTATATTCTCCTTTTTAATATCTAATGGTATTGTAAGTTTTTGAGATTATATCTATATATCAAATAATTCACAATGTTTTTATTAACTCGAATTTAACTAAAATGTGACATAATATGAGAAGATTGGGATTTCTTATGTGTTTGTTATGTTCCGTATTCACAATGGCACAACAACAGATTATAAAAAGTAAATGGGTTTATACGGATGATACCGGCAAACTAATATATAAACAGACGAAAAAAGGAGATCGTATTGCAGATTTCTCTTTCGCGGGATATAAAGGTGGTGGAGTTACATTACCGTATATACCGGCAAAATTGACTGTACATCCATTAGGAGACAATGAAGATTGTACAAATCATATTCAAAAAGCTATTGATATAGTTTCTGAATTACCTCAAAATGCACATGGTTTTAGAGGAGCTGTTTTGTTAGCTCCTGGGCGCTATGTCTGTAATGGTTCTCTTCAAATCAAGGCTGATGGAGTTGTATTACGTGGTAGTGGAAGTGATCCCAGTGGGAGTGTGATTGTAATGGCAGGCGGTAAGCATACAGCCATCATATTAAATAATAAACTTCACCAACGTGTAGGGAATCGGATAGGGGAAATATCTTCCGGAGAAGCCTGCATCAAAGTTATAGATAAATATATTCCTGCAGGTGCATACAAACTCACAGTTGATAATGTTTCAAGGCTTTCTGTGGGTGACAATATAGAGATTCGTAAGCCTGTGACTGAGAAATGGATTAAATTTATGAAAATGGATAATTTGGTTCGCGATGGAAAAGCTCAGACTTGGATTAAGGCTGGCAAGTTTTTAATAGCTGAACGAACGATTGCAGCCATTGACGGTAATATTATTACACTAACCGTACCACTCATTGATTGCTATGATTCCAATTACACGGATGATAATACAACCATAGTCGTCGCAAATAATGTTGGCCGCCTCAAACAATGCGGAGTAGAAAATATCCGTATTGAATCACCGGCCCAAGCGGTCAATCATTCTAAAGCATTATATTATGCATTAAGAATAAATGGTGAAGATTGTTGGGCTAAAGATATTAATGCTATGGAAACGATGGAAAGTATTGGTATAGGCGGGCGACGAATTACATTACAACAAGTAAATGTAATAAGAAAAGCATTGCATCAAGGGGCATCCAAACCGGCAGAATTTGCTCCAAATGGTGGCCAGATTCTATTAGATCGCTGCTCTGTTGAAGGGGATAACATATGGTTTGCAGCCTTGGGAGCCGGACAAACAGGCCCTATCGTATTTCTAAATTGTACCTTTAAAGGTAACGGGCGAATTGAAGGACACCAGCGTTGGAGTACCGGTATATTATTGGATAATTGTAGCCTGCCTAACGGTGGTATTGATTTTAAAAATCGAGGTTCAATGGGTTCAGGGCATGGCTGGGGAACTGCCTGGTCCGTAGCTTGGAATTGTACAGCTAAAAGTTATGTTAATCAACTTCCACCGGGTACATATAATTGGGTCATTGGTAGTAAGGGAGAAAGTACACCATTACGTCGTCCGTTCAATCAGTCTGGGCCAACACTCCCCGTTGGAATTTTTGATTCGCATAACATTTCTGTTACGCCACAAAGCCTTTATTTGGCCCAGTTAAAAGAAAGGCTAGGAAATACCGCACTACAAAATATTGGATATGGTCTGTCCGAACAAAATCCGATACCAAAAGAGACAGATTATATTTTCCAAGGTGGAATGCAGGCTGACGCTTCATTAAGGGATCGAGATTTCAATGCTATACATGAATATATGCGTTCTTTGGGTTGGGATTATTCCGAACATCCTAATATATCTAAACATGATCATTATCAAGGGATACACTGTGAAGTCATTTTCGATAGAACTTTGCAACAGTATGTATTCAATTTTATTAATCATGCTAATACCGAAGTATTGGATAGTGACCGTGGAAGATTATTAAGTGATCGACAAAGGAATGAAATGAAAAGTCAAACCAATTATAATTGGCATAAATTAAATGGAAATTGGAATGAATGGCAACGGTTAGAATGGAAATTCCGTATATCAAAAGATTTTCGTCCTTCTACGAGTTTTTGTCATTTACATCAACTGAAAGCACAAGAAGGAAATAATGGTGCACCACTTATTACCATAAGTACTCGCTGTGACAAAGACGGTAACAATAAACGTGTACAAATCATTCATACCGGAGATAATAAAAAAAGTAGTAAAGGGGTTATTATAGACAACCTGCCACTATCGGATTTTGAAGAAGAATGGATACAGGTAGAAACAGAAATGCATTATACCCATCATGGCGTATTCCGTATAAAGCTTACTCGTATTAGTGATGGAAAAATACTCGTCAATCAATCTTTTTCCGATATTGATTTATGGAGAAAAGGGGCTACCAATATTCGTAATAAATTCGGCATATATCGTAGTTTAGGAAGAAAGATGAAAAGTTCTTCTGATCGTCCTGATAATGGTATTAAAGATGAAAACCTACAATTAGCGGATTTTAAAGTGTACGAAGCGTTTACTAACTTTAATCCTCAACCTCATGATTAAATAAATATAATTGTAATCAAATAAAATAATAAAGCCTACTTCATAATTTGAAATAGGCTTTATTAAAAGGTTATAATTTTCTCACTTGATCAATTCCATGGTGCATTCTGTTCCCATACATCTCCCATAATATCCATTTGAGATTGAGGAATAGGCCATAGATTACCATCAAACTTTCTCATTCTACCGCTCTCATCATATTGAACAGTAGGAATTACATCTTTTGCAATATCCCATCTAATGATATCGTAATAACGGATTCCTTCGTAAGCCAATTCTACACGACGTTCATTACGAATAATCTCACGCGTTAATTGAGGTTTGACTGGCATATTCACACCCGGACGCTGGCGCACATCATTTAATGCTTTCAGTGCTAAAGGATCATTTCCCTGTCCACTTTCGAACATTGCTTCAGCGTACATCAATAACAAGTCTGCATAACGCATTTTTACTATATGCTGATCACTCAAAGTAGATGCTTTAGGTACTTCAACATTAGGGTTGACATATTTTTTGAAAGCCAACTGTGTAAAAGGAATAAGTCCTTCGGCTTTATTACCATCTTCTTCAAATTTACCAGATTTATTATTATTGGGCCAAGGATCACCAATTTCATACATAGTCATTTTTATACGAGGATCGTTAGGCTCATAAGAAGCACGTAAATTAAAACTAGGGAATATAGTCATACGACTTCCTACCATTTGGTCTAATGCATGGAAATCATCTGGTGCTTTAAATTGAATAGAGAACATAATTTCTGGATTATTTTCTTGTTTTCCAAAGAAAATACCTGCATAGTCGTCAGCTAAGTCGAATGGATTATTAGGGTCATGAATATAATCACCAGCTAATTTAGCAACATCACTATAGCGTTGATCATTTAATAATATACGACATTTTAAAACAACTGCAGAACCTTGAACTGCATGTCCATCTGTATATGCAATATTAGGTAACCATTTAATAGCAAAATCAATATCCTCTAGCATTTGTTTAACCACTTCTGCACGAGGAGTACGTGGCATTCGATCATAACCACTACCAACTTCAGCACCTTGAAGCATGAGAGGCACATCACCGTAATGGACAACTAATTCATTATAAAAGAATGTACGAATAAATAAGGCTTCTGCCTTTAATTTATTAAAATCAGCCTCAGAATACAAATCTTTTACTTTATCAAAATTATCAATACGTCATTTTTAAAGTTAAACATCGTGTTATTTCATAATGCAAACAAAGTGGAATTTTCATAAACGGAATTTAAGAATTGTATCAAATGCTATCAAAAATATTTCAAGATACATCTACATTAATGTGTCTGTTTTTAGGTTAGGGACATACAATTTGCATATACTATTATGGAAGGAATTTTGTTAGGAGAGCCGAGTTCTTCCTTCTTTCATCTACTTCGAAACTGGCAAGATAATTTTCTGTAATGGTAATATTTGAATGTCCAAGGCTTTCAGATATATAGGCTATATTGACACCACTGCGTTTTAATACTGTTGCATATGAGTGGCGGGCTGAATAAGTTGTTATTCGAGGAATACCAGTAGCATTCGTTATTTTCCGAAGTATTTGATTACATTCAGTGACGATTTCTCTAATTAATTTCACTTTTTCGAAAGGATCTTCCGTTCCTTTGGCAAAAGGAAAAATGTAGTTATTTGGGGAGGTGTTGGTGTTTCCCCATTTATTAATAATAGTTTGCATTTCTGGAGTAATTACCGCATGTATGATTTTACCATATTTAGTGTTTCTTGCGGTTTTGGCACGTATAAAGCATATTTCTCCATTTATAATATTGGAATACTGTAGAAAAACCATATCTCTGAAGTTGATGCCATTACATAAATAAGAGAAGAACCATAGATCACGATACATTTCAGTTGCTTTTGTTCCGTCTGTATATGTTATTAATTTCTTGATCTGTTCTAAAGTAAGAGCTAATTTTCGTCCGCTGCCACTTGGTACTTCATACTTGCCTTTTCCGAAGGGATATTGGCTTTCTTTAATAATACCATCTTTACGCGCCATGTTCATGATACATTTTAAATTTCGGAAATAGAAACTCATGCTGGAATAACTGCTGCCTGCTGATAACCAGAAATGTTCACATCGATTAAGCCAGTTTATGCTGATTTCTTGGAATGATATTTGTTTGCCTGCAAATTGTTCTATTTTGTGCAAAGTTCCTTTGTAAGAGAAATAGGTGTTAGCCTGCCCATTGCTCTTTAGTTCTTCCATTTTTTTGAGAAACACAGAGTTAACTGATATTCCTGAATATCTGCCGAGTCTGGCATTTAAGATATCAAAGCTGAATTCACCACGAAATGCCAAAGTTTCAACTTGCTGCCTGACGAGAGAAAAGCTGTTTTCTACATTATGGCGTATAGATGACAACTTACGGGTTTTACTGCGAGGTAACTGTTCCCACTCTCTGATAGATACTTCTTGGCCAGTAGAATAGTATTTTTGCTTACGATTATAAATGACTTGTACTTTGATTGGAAATAATCCACTCTTTTTTACTTTTCTTTTGTCTAATACGGTGAGTACGGATATACCGTCTTTTGAATATTTGTACATAGCTAATGAATTTTGATAGTTAATATGATTTTGTGAAGTAGTATGCAGTAACATACAATTTGCATACAAAGTTGGAAAATGTAGGGAAAGCAAAATGCTTTTTATATGAAAAGCAATAACGATTGAATTTTAATTAACTATCGGAGTTTTTTAGCTTTGATATATTTCTTTCTTTTTAGAGATCATAGGATATGTATGTCTAGATGAAACTATATGATACATAAAAAGCGAATGTCTCACAACATTCGCTTTTCTAAAACAATCTAATCCAAATAATCATCTATGAGATAATACCTATTAACCTTACTATGAATTTAAAAAGCCTATGAATTATTCGTGAGTATGATGTGATGTTTGTATTGCAGCTCTGACGTTATCCATTGGTGTTTTAGGTAAAATTGTGCAATCGGCTCCTAAAATGAAGCGTTTGCCACCTAGATCATGTTTTAATGCATTAACTTCGTTTATAACCTGTTTTGTCGTTCCCTCTAAAATTGTTCCTTTTCGATACAGTCCACCCATCGCCGGACGTTTAAATAATTGTTCGCAATCTTTGAGGCTAAATGGCTTACCATTTACTTCTATGGGGGCATTAACGATTTGTCCCGGATATGAAATAAAGCGAGTCAAATCATCATAGCTACCCTCATAGTCGCAAATGTGAAGAATATTTAGTTTTGTGTTTGTGTTGCATTCTTGCATAACTTTCAAATCGTATGGCTTTACAAATGTCTCAAAAAAATTAGGTACTTCATAGAATTTTTGTTCTCCGCCTTGAGTTGGGGTATAGAAGCCATCTACACCTATTTGCTTACACGCTTTCACATATCCAATGAGAGCATCTGTGAAATACCCTAATGCTTGTTTAATACGTTCCGGCTCTTTTTGAGCATAAGCTATTACAGTTTTTGCCCCTACTGTTTGTACCAACATTTGGAAAGGAGAGTAGACTGTCGGAAGTATCATGGTATTTGCTCCGGCTATATCATAAATACCTTTCACGATATGTAAAGTAGGAGTAAAAAAATCATTAGGAAGTGGTCTGATTTTATCCCAATCTTCAGGCTTTTCAATTTGAATACGTCCATAACCTTGCTCAAATTGAATTTTTACAAAATCCATTCCTGTTGAAAGGAAATAACGAAGGTGGGCGTTAATTGCATTTTCTCCTACTTTAGCATCTTTTCCAAAATGCATAAAGAAAGCACTGGGTACATAGGATTTATCTAATGTTCCATCAAGAAACTGCTGCATTATTTCCCTTTTGTTAGTTGGCTTTTGTGCTTGAACCAAGGTCGTGATACATAATAATATAAAAAATAAATTTCTCATATGTGTTTTTCATTTATAAGTTTGATGTTACAAAGATAGCCGGAAGGGTAATGTGAGGCTTTCAATATCGTTTCAATACTTTTCTATTTTGTATCAAACTGTATTTTATAGCTTATTTTTTCCAAAATACTATTGCCGATGTCTCAATGCTGTTAGGATAAAAAAAGGAACTAACCTCTCAGATTAGTTCCTTTATGTTTAGCGAATATATACTATTGTTTATTTCACCTGAATAATATCATAATTCAAATCGCTTACAGCCTCTTGCAGACTATCGTTTACCAATCTTAAAGTAGTGTCATTTACAACAACGAAATATACGGGCGCCTCTCCGTCATTAGGCGTCAACTTATACGCGGTTTTCTTGTTGTTATTAACATCTTTCTGAATAACCTGGCGTTTTCCTGTAGAAGTGAAGGATTTATTCTTTCCTTGTCCTTCCGCATCCAGGTAGGTCGTAACTAATGTATAACCGCTTTCACCGTCCGGACCTATACTGTCTACACTCAGCACATACTGAATACCCGGGCCGTCGGCTGCCGGAAGTATACCTTCGTAAACGGCTACTACAGAGGAATCGTTTGCTGCAACAGTCATGACACCTTCACTCATGGTATCGTTGTTTTGATTTCCTTTTGATTGGCAGGATACCAATGCAGCGGCAATCGCTGCAATCATCATTACTTTTTTCATTGCTTTAATGGTTTAAGTTAATATTAAGAAACGCCAATAGCGTTATTCTTCATTATCATCTCGTTTAACAACGAGCAGTTTATCTACTCTTCCACGATCCATATCCACTATTTCAAACTCCAGGTTTTTATAGCAGAATATGTCACCGGCTTTGGGAACTCGTCCGATGAGGAACATTGCAAGTCCGCTTAAGGTGGTAAAGTCCTCTTCTTTCAAATCATCATAATTCAGTATTCCCATTGCTTCCATAAAGTCATCCAAATTCATTGACGCCTCTACCAGCATGGAACCGTCTGCTCTGGTGATTATATCTTCTTCTTCCGTTTCATTCTCTTCCAAGATATCGCCGAAGATACTTTCCGTCAAATCGTGCAAAGTGATAATACCTTCCGTATTTCCATACTCGTCTACAACAACTCCGAACTTGTTTTTGTTCTTCTTAAAGAGCTCTAAAACTTTTTTTGCAT
Source organism: Bacteroides clarus (assembly GCF_015555825.1). Classification (NCBI taxonomy): domain Bacteria; kingdom Pseudomonadati; phylum Bacteroidota; class Bacteroidia; order Bacteroidales; family Bacteroidaceae; genus Bacteroides; species Bacteroides clarus. The sequence goes on from NZ_JADNLF010000013.1 coordinate 48,036, forward strand.
ATAAACTTTCAGGAATAAACAGAGGCGGGCGTGCAATTGTACGAAGATTGAACGGCTCTTCGCCACCCAACATCAGAATAATATCTTTGACGGAAACCACTCCTACAATCTCGTCCTTACCGCTTTCCACCAACAGGTACTTGCTGAAATGTTCTTCGTGGATAATCCGCAGAACCTCTTCTTGCGTATCTGTAGGGTGTAATACGATCACATCGCGTCGGTGCGTCATCAGGTCGTTGGCTCTTTTATCCGAGAAGCGGAAAACATCACGCAGCATTTCGGTTTCGTCTTTGTCGATAACACCTTGTTCAGAGCTTTGGTGTAAAATCATTTTCAGTTCCTCTTGCGTCATTTGCCGTTCTTCTCCGTCTTTCATGCCGATAAGTTTGTTTGTCAGTTTGGTTGAGGCACTGAGCAAGCATACAAACGGGTAGGACACCTTAGTAAGAACAATCATAAACGGACTGAGTAAAGTGGCATAGCGTTCCGGATTGTTTAAAGCCATGGATTTGGGAACCAACTCTCCGATAATCAGTGACAAGTAAGTAATAACAGCTACGGTGGTAATCATAGCCAAGTCTTTGGCATAAGATTCCAAACCGGGTATCATGGCAAATAGCGGAGCAACATCGTCGGCTATGGCCACACCGCCGTATGCACCCGATATGATACCGATCAGCGTAATACCGATTTGAATGGTGGAGAGAAACTTTTCAGGTTCTTCCAATTGTTTCAGAACCCCCTTTGCACTTTTGTTTCCCTTACTTACAAGGGTCTCTAAGCGTGCTTTACTTGAAGATACTAATGCGATTTCATACATGGCAAAGATGCCATTCAAGATAAGTAAAAATAGAATAATAATAAATTCCATGTTTGGATTACAAATAGTTTGTGCGCAAAGATAACGTTTTTCAAATATTTATTGTTAATATTGTCGTCTCTTAAGAAGATTAAACATTTTAACATGAAAAGCAGACATTTTCTATTGGTATTCTTGCTGCAAGTGGTAGCGATAAGTGTACAGGCTGCACGTGTAGATACAGTGTTCGTAAAAAGCCCTTCGATGAACAAGGACATAAAGGTGGTTTATATTCTTCCGGACAAAACTATGGCAGAGCATCCTCAGGCCTGTCCGGTGATATATTTATTGCATGGATATAGCGGTAATGCACGTTCATGGATCGGGCTGAAGCCGGAGTTGCCTCAAATAGCCGATGAAAAGGGTATTATATTTGTATGCCCTGACGGGAAGAACAGTTGGTATTGGGATAGTCCTAAGAACCCCGCTTATCGTTATGAAACTTTTATCTCTTCGGAATTGGTGAATTATACCGATACGCATTATGCTACAATTCCTGAAAAAAAGGCGCGCGCTATCAGTGGCTTGAGTATGGGCGGACATGGCGCGTTATGGAATGCTATCCGTCATAAAGATATATTCGGCGCGGCGGGGAGTATGAGCGGTGGGGTAGATATCCGGCCGTTTCCCAATAATTGGGAAATGAAAAAACAATTGGGGGAGCTTACTGCAAATGAGGCGGTATGGAATAGTCACACAGTAATCAATCAGGTTGATAAACTGGCAAATGGGGATTTGGCTTTGATTATAGATTGCGGTGAGAGCGATTTCTTTCTTGAGGTAAATAAGGAATTGCACAAACGGCTATTGGCATACAAAATAGACCATGACTTCATAACACGTCCCGGAGGTCATACCGGTACGTATTGGAATAACTCTCTGGATTATCACATATTGTTCTTCTGTAAATTCTTCAACAGATAATTATTCAATTACATAGTGTACGGTGCGGATATAATCCGTGCCGTAACTGTTTATAACTTCTTTGCAGTAAGTTATGATATTACGTTTATCAAAAGAATAGGTATACTTTGTAACTTCTTTACTTGCTGTATTTCCGTCAGGGATAATCCGGTCTATTAGAATATTGAAAGGTTCTCCCAGTAATTTCCCATACAAAGCGGCAGAATGTAGAGACAGCGGATACAAGCCGGTAAAGAACAGACAAGGAACTTCTGATACATTATTGGTTTCGTTAGTAGCCGGAGTAGTAGCCGTATACGCTTGCTCGTAAGTATCTACTTTTTGTGTAATGCGCAATGCCTGATAGTTGTTGTAATCTATATCGATGGATGCGTATATTTCGCCGTTTACATTTTCTGTTATGTTTTCCAAATAGTATTCGCCTTCCGGAGCAACGAAGTATGAGAAAATATAGGTACGCGTTGTGCCTGTTTCCTGTCGTGTACATGAGGTGGCATATCCGTTGTCATCTAAAAGGTAAGTGGACACATTGCCAAAATTATCTGTTACTACGGCTTGATGCTCATTATAGGTCACCGATGCCGTATTTTCTATTTTCATCGGTTCTCCTTGAACGGAATAGCTTTGTACGGTAGTGAAGTCAGTCAGTTTCCCTTGGCTATATGAGTAGGTCTGGGTGGTAGTAACCGTAGGTGTTCCCGCTTCGTAAGGGCTGTCTTCCGACAATTGTATTTTAGAAAAAGCCATGGCAGGGTTGCTACTGTTGGCGGAATCATTATTGTCTTCACAAGCTGTTAGTACTGTGAACGCAACCAATAATGTAAAGACAATTTTCTTCATTACTTTTATTATTTAATAATCAACCCCTTGCGAATATTCTTTTTGGTAGTAAAACTCTTCACTGCGGTTTCGGTCGTTTGAGATTTCGGTAACTCAATAACCCCTGCTATAACCCCCAGGGCTGTATTGAGCAATATCTCATTGGGATCGCCTAAGGGAAGATAATATTGCAAATAAGATGTTTCGTTGATGGAAATGTCCGGTTTGAAGCCTGTACTGTAATTTGCTTCTCCATTGGAGTTGAATACTTCACATACTACCGGACGTAATGCCCAGGGATATTTCGGATTGATGAAAGTTTCCGTAGCTACATATTCTCCTTTGGTTGTTTGTCCGATAAGGACTATTGTCATATAGGGTTTCAGGCAGTTGATAAGCATTTCCGCAGCACCGGCTGTAGTTCCGCTCGTGATGATATAGACTTTGGGCAGATTCAGATTGGCTCCGCCTTGCAAGAGTTGGGAATCCAATATCAGGTCACGGTTCTTGGAACTTTGCTTGTCATTGTATTGCAGGAAAGCGAAAGGACTTTCCAGTCTATCGGCAGGTACGAGAATGTCTGCGAGAAGTTGCACGCACTCCATTTCTCCACCGGAGTTGTAGCGAAGGTCTAATATAAAATTATTAATGTTAAGCTGTTTGCACTGTTGGGAGAAAGTCCGTAATTCATTGTTATACTTTTCATTGCTTTCTGCAGTACCGGCAGTGAAAGAGTTATATGCTAAATAGGCTATTTTATAGTCAGTACCTTCCAATGCTATAACCCCATTTACATAAACAGGACTTTCCGTCACCGGACGCACGGCCGGTAGCGTAACATCTCCTATTTCCTGTATGACGCCTACTCCTTTATCATCCTCATCATCTTCCGCATCCTCACTGTCTCCGTCTTCGGTTTCCGTATCTCCCTCTGTGTCTTCGTTATTTTCATCTTTTACTATCACATACTTTCCGATGTGCAATGTTCGCGCTCCACCATCCGTCAGTCTTTCTTCTGTCTTTTTAGTGATGGAGTCGCCGTCCACAAGCATAATCCAACTGCCACGTTCCAGTCCGGCTTCCTCTGCGGGTGAATTCTTGGCTACATACGAAACAAGTGCATTATAAGTCGTATCGCTGGTAGCTATTTTATATAATGTATAATCAAAACCGTAACTTGGCAGAGGGGTATCCATTATCGTGTCAACGGTGGAAAAGCCTTTATCATTCTTCGATAAGATACTTTTTAAGAAAGCCTCCGGACCTTGAAAATAGTTCAGACCTTTGGAAGCAGGAATGTCCTCATACCATAAGTAGACTTCCCGCATCAGGCTGTCCATCCACAGATCGCGTCCTGTCAGCGGATAGTATTCCTTCCAGCGATCTTCCCCGCAGGAAAACAGGCTTGTCAGTACGAGGAGTCCCGGTAATGGGAAAAGTAACAGTTTCCTTAGCTTCATCAGTCTCTATATCATTTGGTTTTCGCCCACAAAAATAGCGAATAGTTCTTTTATCTACCACAAATATGGTATAAAATTCCCTATCATGTGTCATAGGCGGCCTGCTTTTATCCCTCTATCTTTGCAACATTCAACCAAGAGGAATCATTTCACCTATAAATACAAATGACGATGGAAACAAAGAAATTACATTTTGAAACGCTGCAGCTTCATGTGGGACAAGAACAACCTGACCCGGCCACGGATGCGCGTGCCGTACCTATTTATCAAACCACCTCGTATGTGTTTCGTAACTCGGCTCATGCAGCCGCCCGTTTTGGCTTGCAAGAACCAGGCAATATTTACGGCAGGCTGACCAATTCCACACAAGGAGTGTTTGAGCAACGTGTTGCCGCCCTTGAAGGCGGTGTTGCCGGGTTGGCGGTCGCGTCCGGTGCGGCGGCTGTAACCTATGCTTTCGAGAATATCACGCGTGCGGGTGATCATATCGTGGCAGCTAAAACCATTTATGGCGGAACATACAATCTGCTGGCGCATACATTACCGGCTTACGGTGTCACGGCCACTTTTGTTGATCCGGGTGATTTGTCCAACTTCGAGAAAGCTATCCGGGAAAATACGAAAGCCGTCTTTATCGAGACATTGGGAAATCCTAATTCCAATATCATTGATATTGACGCCGTTGCCGAGATTGCCCATCGTCATAAAATCCCTTTGATTATCGACAATACCTTCGGTACTCCTTATTTGATTCGTCCTATCGAGCATGGTGCTGATATTGTAGTGCATTCCGCCACGAAGTTTATAGGCGGACATGGTACTTCTTTAGGCGGTGTTATTGTAGATGGTGGCAAGTTCGACTGGGTGGCTTCCGGTAAATTCCCGCAACTGACCGAACCCGATCCGAGCTATCATGGCGTACGTTTTGTCGACGCGGCGGGCGCGGCTGCATACGCCGTTCGTATCCGTGCCGTTTTATTGCGCGATACCGGCGCCGCCATCAGTCCTTTCAATGCTTTTATTCTTTTGCAGGGTTTGGAAACCCTCTCTCTGCGTGTGGAACGCCATGTGGAGAATGCGCTGAAAGTTGTGGAATTCTTGAGGAGCCATCCAAAAGTGGCGGCTGTGAACCATCCGTCTTTACCAAATCATCCGGACCACGTGCTATATCAAAAGTATTTTCCCAAAGGCGCAGGTTCCATCTTTACCTTTGAGGTAAAGGGTGGAGAGAAAGAGGCTCAGACGTTTATTGACAGTCTGCAGATATTCTCATTATTAGCCAATGTGGCAGATGTAAAGTCACTTGTTATACATCCCGCTACTACCACTCATTCGCAGTTGAACGAACAGGAGTTGGCGGAGCAGGGTATCAAGCCGGGAACGGTACGCCTTTCCATCGGGACGGAGCATATAGATGATTTGTTGGATGATTTGTCGCAGGCGTTGGAGAGAATTTAAGCTCGGAACAAAAGAACATTTCGTCCGATGAAACCATTTATTCATCGGATGAAAACTTCAGATACAGTATAAATATGAATATTGCCGTTTTATTATCCGGAGGTGTCGACAGTTCTGTTGTCGTACACCTTCTTTGCGAACAAGGCTACCGTCCTTCCCTGTTTTATATAAAGATAGGGAAGGATGATGCCGATTATATGGACTGTTCGGCAGAGGAAGACCTGGAGATGGCTTCTGCCGTAGCGCGCCGTTACGGTCTTTCGCTGGAAGTCGTTGATTTACATCGGGAGTACTGGGATAATGTAGCCGCTTATGCTATTGAAAAAGTTCGCCGCGGGTTCACTCCGAATCCGGATGTGATGTGCAACAAGCTGATTAAGTTCGGCTGCTTTGAACAGCAAGTTGGCAAGGATTTCGACTTTACGGCAACCGGGCATTACGCCACTACTGTCCTGCGGAATGGAAAGACCTGGTTGGGAACAGCCCTCGATCCGATAAAAGACCAGACGGACTTTCTTGCGCAGATAGACTACCTGCAAGTTTCCAAACTGATGTTTCCGTTGGGCGGACTGATGAAACGGGAAGTGCGTGACATTGCTCTGAGAGCCAAGCTACCCAGCGCCCGAAGACGGGATAGCCAGGGAATCTGTTTCTTGGGGAAGATTAATTATAATGACTTTGTCCGCCGTTTTTTGGGAGAAAAGGAAGGCCGGATTGTTGAGCTGGAAACGGGAAAGATATTGGGTGCGCATCGTGGTTATTGGTTTCATACTATCGGCCAGCGTAAAGGGTTGGGGCTGAGCGGCGGGCCTTGGTTTGTGGTGCGTAAAGATACGGATGAGAATGTAATTTATGTATCGCGCGGATATGATACGGAATTGCAATACGGACACGAGTTCGGTATGCAGGATTTCCATTTTATTACGGAAAATCCGTGGGAAGGTGTCAAAGAAGCGATTCCGGTTACGTTCAAGATACGCCATACTCCCGAGTTTATCAGAGGCAAGCTGTTACGGGATGAAACAGGCTGTCTTATTGTTTCCGAAGAGAAGTTGCAGGGTATAGCTCCCGGGCAATTTGGCGTTGTATATGATGAGGCTGCCAAACTTTGTATCGGAAGCGGGGAAATCAGATATAGTACTCCACCAAATCCACAATACCCGCTTTCATAGCATATTTCGTAGCTTCGTGGGCGTTGTTCACACTCAGTTTTCTGAAGATATTCTTCCGGTGGCTGTTCACGGTATGGAAACTGAGGTTTCTTTCGGCTGCTATTTCTTTGGTAGTTTTTCCTAATGCAATCTCTTTCAGAATGCTTCTTTCGGCGGGCGTCAGTAGCGCGTCTTGCAGAGCGGGGTGGGGAGCGGCCGGCTGATTATTTCCCGATAGTAATAAGTTGCTGACGTGGTTGCATATGAAACGTTCCTTGCGTGATGCGCATTGCAGTGCGGTGAGTATCTCTTCTCTGGAATTGTCCTTCAACACTACTCCGAACGCCATGCTGCTGAACAAAACCTGTCGCAGAAAGCTGACGCTCAGCTCGTCGGAAAACAGTAACCAGTCCGCCGTCTTGAAGCGTTCGTGCAATACAATCAGTTCATCGGCGCCGGTGAAGTCAAACAGCGTATAGTCCAATATTACCACCGCCTCGGGATGTAACCTCAACTGTTGTATAAGCTCTGCTTTATTGTCGGCTTCCAGCAGCAAGGCGGTGTCCTTCTGTTTGCTCAACAGAAACATCATGCCTGCTTTGGTTATATCTTGATTGTCCGCGATGATAAATTCTCTCATGATGCATACATATAAAAAAACTCCGCTGCAAATGTACACTTTTTAAGTGATTTGCAGCGGAGTTGAGAATATATATTGTAACAGGCTTTACCAAGAACGTCCCTTGAAGATATTCGATTGGTTCAACGGCAACAGGTTGCCACTTAAAGTCATAGTGTTGGAGTTGAAGTTCGGGCTGATGGTAACGGTTGCATTATTGCCGCCGTTGGTCAGCGTAAGGAATATCTGCGCGGAGATGCCGATACCCTGGATGCTGAAATTACAATTGATGTTACCGCGTTTGTCGGTAGACATTTTCATTTCCGATACGGTGCCGTCTACTGTTACGCCGCCAATACCGTTAGGACCGGGATAGACAGTGTTGAAAGCCACCTGTACCGTACCGCGTCCCTGATTCACCAATACGAAATTCGTGTTGGAGGTGACGAAAGCCGTTTGTCCGTTGCGGAACATTACTTGATTGGCTTCCAATACAAACTTTTGCGCTTTCAGCGCTGCTACGGCATCATCGTAGGAAACGGCGTCGGCTGCCTGTTGTTCCGCTTTCAGGCGGGCGCGTTCCGCGTCTCTCTGGGCTTTACGATCTGCACGGCGTTGCGCGCTACTCTCTTGTGCATACACGGTAGTTGTTACCATGCTTACCAATACTAATGCTGCTAATGCAATAAACTTTTTCATACTTAATTTTTGTTTAGGTTTAAATTATATTGTTCGTTATAAGTTTATTGCAAGAACAATGCCTACCCGGGATTGTTCACTGTTTTTTTAATTATTTTATATCCCGTGGCTGCAACAAGTATACTCATTAGCGGACTGATAAGGTTGAAAAAGCAGTAAGGAAGGTAGGTCAGCGTGGATACGCTTAGGATGGTGGCTTGCGTCATTCCGCACGTGTTCCACGGAATGAGAACCGAGGTTACGGTAACGGCGTCTTCCGTAGTGCGGCTTAGCAAACGGCTTTCATATCCTTTCTTCTCATATATATTGCTGAACATGTTTCCGGTGAGGATAATGCTGATGTATTGGTCTGCCGTAGCAAGATTAAGGAATATTCCCGAACCGACGGTGGATGCCACTACGCTGACGGTGCTTTTCATGAACCGGACAAATACGGAAGTAATGCTTCCCAGCATCCCGCTTGCCGTCATTGCTCCGCCAAAACACATGGCGCAAAGAATCAGCCATATCGTATTCATCATTCCCGCCATGCCTCGTGTGGCAATCAACTCTGTCAACATGGCACTGTCACTTTGGAGGCCGGTACTGCCATATAGGCTCATCATCGTTCCCTCAAACAGATTATTATTCCCGGAAATCTCATGTAGCAGTTCGGGTTGGAATATGATGGCAAAAGCGGCAGCCAGCAAAGTGGATAAGAACAGGGTGATGATAGAGGGTATTTTACGCGCAATCAGTACTCCCGTCAGCACCGGAACAACCAGCAGCCATGGAGTAATGTGGAATTTGGCATCCAGCGATGCGGCAAACTCGGCTATCTGTTCCGTACCGCTGGTTTCGTATGTGAATCCCATTATCGTAAATATAACCAGCGTGATAACGAGTGACGGAATGGTGGTAATCATCATATAGCGGATGTGGCGGAACAACGGAGTTTCTGTGACCGATGCGGCAAGTACCGTAGTATCCGACAGGGGAGATACCTTATCGCCGAAGTAAGCTCCTGAAATGATGGCGCCTGCAATCCAACCTTCCTCAAATCCTTGCGCCTTGCCTATTCCCAACAGGGCGATGCCGATGGTGGCGATGGTAGTCCATGAGCTCCCCGTCATGATGGATACCAGTGCGCAGATAATACAGGTAGAGGCAAGGAAGAAGTCCGGATGTATAATCTGCATTCCGTAGTAGATGAGGGTAGGGACTACGCCGCTAATCATCCATGCACCGCTCAGCGCACCGATAATCAGCAATATGATAATGGCGGAAGATACTCCCGCGATGTTATTGGTAATGGCTATCTCATAATCCTTCCAGGGAATCCGGTAAAAAGCCACTCCTATAAATACGCAAGCGGCCGTAGTAGTAAGTAAGGACACCTGACTTCCGCCGTTCAGCGCGTCACTGCCAAAAGTGCGGATGGTAGCGAACAGCATTCCTATTAAGATAAGGATAGGGAGAAGGGATACGAGAGGAGAAGGTATTTTCTTTGTTGAACTCATGCGATATGTTACTGTAAATATGATGTGACAAAAGTATAACAAAACCACCGAATATCTTTCCTTTTCCCTTTTCTGCAAATAAATATTATTAATTCTTTGCGTTTACTTGGAAATTTGATAGTATATTTGACTTTCCATTGATGCTTTTGAATATATAAGACTTATGAAGAAGAAATCCCTTTCCACCGATAAGAAAGTCGTTACTTTCGGTGAGGTTATGCTGCGGCTTACTACCCCCGGATTCCGCCGCTTTTCGCAGACCAATGAATTTGTTGCTACGTATGGCGGCAGTGAGGCAAATGTGGCGGTGTCCTTGGCTCGTTTCGGCATCCCTACGGAATTTGTAACCCGTCTGCCCAATAATGCAGTGTCACGGGCATGTATCGCTTCGCTTCGTGCCGGCGGGTTGGGAACGGACGGCATAGTGTTCGGCGGTAAGCGTTTGGGATTGTATTATCTGGAATGCGGAGCGGCTTTCCGAAACTCCAATGTAGTGTACGACCGGGAAGGGTCGTCTTTCGCAACGCTCCGTCCGGGTATGATTGATTGGGAAACTATATTTGCCGATGCCGGCTGGTTTCATTGGTCGGGCATCGCTGCAGCCCTTTCGCAGGAGGGAGCTGACGCCTGCCGTGAGGCTCTTGAAATAGCCGACCGCATGGGACTCACTATTTCCTGCGACTTGAATTTCCGCAGGAAACTTTGGAATTATGGACGTACGGCCTCCGAAGTGATGCAGCCGTTGGTGCAATACAGCGATGTGATTTTCGGTGCCGAGCCGGAATATCAAGAGATTCTCGGCATACAGCCCGTCGGTTTTAAAGCCGTCGATGCCGGCGATACTTCTTTTGTATCCGATTTACCTGCTTTCGAGGAGTTCGGGCAGACTGTGTCCCGGCTTGTTCCGCGCTGCCGAAAGATATTTCTGGAGTTACGTAATTCTATCACGTCCAATCATAACTTGCTTGCTGCCGTTCTTTATTCTGACGGCGCTTTGAAGCATACAGGCATCTATGACATTGAACATGAAATAGACCGGGTAGGTGCGGGTGATGCCTTTGTAGGAGGTATGATATATGGTTTAATCACTTATCCGGATGATGACCAAAAGGCATTGGAATATGCCCTCGCCGCTTCCGCGCTAAAGAACACTGTTTATGGAGACTTCAACCTGGTAACGGTGGATGAGGTGGAAAGTCTGATGAGCGGCAACACATCGGGACGGGTATCAAGGTAAAAAGAGAAACTTTCAATAAACGACAGCCCCCCTTTACCATTCCGTACTCCCTTGTGACAGGGGGACTAAGGGTGAAGGGGGGCTTTGGTGTTTTTCAATAGCAGTTTATACTTCTACCACAGTTTCCATTGTTTCCGGTTTGGGCTCTGCTGTCAGGTTACGATAAATAACAGCGCTGCATCCAAGTGCTGCCACGGTGTAGACGATGCTGACAATAAACAGAAGAAGCATTGCGAATCCGCCGCTCGCAATGGCATTTATAATCCAGAGAAGGATATAGAACACCAGAACCAACAGGAATGATACTCCGAAGATAGTCCATTTGTATCCATAGGTAGCTTTATTGCTTTGGATCATGGCTTCGCCCGGAGCCACGCCTTTATCCAGTAAGATATAGATGGCAAGTGACCATCCTATGGATATGATGATACCCGGTACTATCATGAAAAATAAGGCGGGAATAATGGCGAGATACATCAAGCCTATCAATGTGAAGTATTCTCCCATGAATTTACGGTATTTTCCGTCGAAGATGAATAGGGGAGAAATAACTTTTCCTTTACTCAATTCAATGGGAATGGTTGCCATGGCGATAGTAGTACCGACATTTAAATAGGGAATCCAGATTGTAAGCAGCCAAAGAACAGTAGCTCCCAGCATAGATACTGCATTTTTGATACCTAAACCGATACCTTCGGAGAGAACTCCTGTCACTGTGATTTTCTTTTGTGTGTCCATGATTAGATGAATTTTGATGAATATTTATTAAATTATACCTGTTTTGACAAATGTATAACATTTATGCAGAAAATCAAAGCATATTGAAATTTCTTTTCTATAAAAGAAGAATACATTACCGGCTGAAAACCGGGTAATGTATTCTTCTTAAATTGCGTTATTTTTTCGGGGAGGTATTTACTTCTTGTACCAGTCTTGGTTTTCCTTGCCGTTGCTGGTTACCCATCCGGAGTATCCGCTATATAATTGGTCGATAGGCGTTTTTTCGTTCTTGATATCCAGCAGTTTGCTAATGTCTGTTTCATTGGCTCCGCTTAGGAAGAACGCGAAAGGATAGTTGCCGGGGCGCACGTAGTAGATGTTTTGCTCCGGATTGGAAGCGTCATCTCTTATTTGGAAATAGGACATATCCATTTTGGAGGTCGGATGTTCTTTCGGAATATGCACTTCCCAACGTTTGCCGTCCGCTTCATTCTTGAAGATGAAAGGCCGGGCTTCCGATGCTGCGCCGGCAGGGGAGTCGTATTTTAAGGTCACCTTATATTCGGTTCCCATATTCTCCTTTACGTCTTCTGTGAGAATGTAAACATGGTCGTCTTCTTCGTAAACGAAGTCGGTTTCACTGAATTCCGTTTCTCCCGGCCTGCGGATGAAACCAGTGACGGAAGAGGCGTTTCCGCTTCCGACGAGTTGGAATGCCAATCCGTTCGTATTTCCCGCATAGTTCTGGAATGTTTTGAAGATGAAGGACTCGGCGTAGATTTGATTGTCCTTGTCGAAAGTCTTTTCGTAGTTATAACGGACGATGACGTCGTTCATATCGTAGTCTCCCTTATTAGGCCAGAGATCTTCAAAAGCATAAATGCCTTTCAGTATTTCCGTTGTAGTCCGGTTATTGTCCGGGTCTACATCGGGATCTACCTCGATAGCGCCTACCGGATTGGATTTTAAGGCCACAACGATGTCGCTGAAGTTATTGTCGTTTATATGGTCTTCAAAAGAAACCATGACAAAACCGTTGTATGAGTAGGCGGCGGTACGCGGGGCGTCAAAGGCATTCCCGGAATTGTCAACGCTTAATCCCTGGGAAGTGGCGGCACGGTAGCGCTTGTCGTCATCGAATCCGCTCACTCGGTTGCTCCATGCGTTGTTGGCAATGACAAGTCCCACCTTATAACCTGCGGGAAAAACAGTTGTGGCATCCTCTCGGCTACCGTCGGCTATGTGCGGGTAATACATTAATTTGACGGCTGTGAGGCGGTCTACACCGGCTGTACGGCGTGCGGCGCTCGGATTGTTAATCCAATAACCGTCTTGCGTATTCGGGAAAAGCATGATAACGTCAGCATCTTCCAGACTTGCCGGAGGCGTTTCCGTCGCTTTATAGTAGTAATAGCCCATAGAGCAGTTCCAGCAGGTATTTTGTCCCAAGAATGTTAATGCAATCTCTGCGTCTTTGTCGATGGATATGTCCGAATAGCATTTGAGTTCCTCCGGACAATCTTTGTTGACATTGATAATTTGAGAATGTATTGTGTATAAGCCATCCCGCCAAGTTGCGGCTAAATCGCCTTGATACTGATAGTCGATTTCTCCGTTTCTTCTTCGGTCGTATTCTCCTAACCACGTTTTCCAGCGGTTACCTTGATATTTACCGGGAGTTTCCCGGAAGGAAGTCGCCATGTAGCTGTCATACTCCCGGAGAGTAGGTGTGGTCCGGGTTTCCGCTTCTTTTGCAGGGGCGCTGTCCGATGCTTGGATGCTTCCGTTCGTCACATCTGCTTCAATAAGGGTTTGCGCAAAGAATGCCGGAGTATAGATATATACTTTTTGCAAATAGGCCGGCAGGTCGATAGTACCTTTATAAACGCTGTTATCGGCAGTATATGCTGCAAAGAGCGGGGTGGCATTTGTCTTTTTGGTATATGTATATTCATCTTGTTCGACAGGTATCTCATCGTACACTTCAAAATACACATTGGCTTTTACCCCACTGTTGGCATAGCTCACTTCAAGACTCGTCGCTGATTGAACAGTGGAAAAGTCAAAGTCATTAAATTCTTTTTCATCCTCTTCGGGCCCTTGATAAACTTCTTTTTCAAGGCAGCTGCTTAATGCGAATATTGCGATAAAGGCAGCGATAATCCACTTCTTGTCCATATTGCAGAGTTCTTTTTGGGGTTATATGTCTAATACACCGCAAAAATACGATATGAAAACAGAATATACAACTATTTTTCAAGTTATTTGCAAATTAATGGATGATATATACAAGTTTATGAAGTGGTAATACTTGTTTTATTTCTCTTTGTTGTAAATAGTAATCAGGAGAGACAGCATGGTTAAGGCAGTTCCTATACCGGCTACACCGGCCCAGCCCCACGCTTGCCAACAACTGCCGGCGAGGAAAGTCCCCAATGAACCGCCTATGAAGTAGGTCGTCATGAAAATTGTGTTTACCCGGTTGGACGCTGAAGGGCAAATATCGAATATGCTGGTTTGATTACTGAGCTGGATACACTGCATGCCGATGTCAATCAGTACAACGCCCGCGATGATACCTGCGTAGGTGCTGCCGCAGAAATAGAGTGAAGCCCATGCCAGCAGGATTAGCCCGCAGCCTATGAAGTTGAAGTTACGTATTCCGACCTTCTTCACATATTTTCCTACGAAGGATGCGGTTAATGCACCGGCTATTCCGCACAGCCCCAAAATTCCGATAACATCACTGTTGGCATAAAAGGGGGCTTCTCCCATTTTGAAAGCGAGGCACGACCACATTGCGAGGAAAGAGCCGAATGCAACGCCTGCGCGTATGGAGTAGATGCGTAAGGCCGGATAATCTTTGATAAGGGAAAACAAGGATTTCATCAGGTCGCTGTACTTTCCCTGAAATGTAGGCCGTATATCCGGCAGCACTTTCAGTACGGCAATGGCACATAACAGCATCATGCCTGCTGCGATGAAATACATTTCGCGCCATCCCAATACTTCGCCGACAAAGCCGCTGATAACGCGTGAGGCGAGTATGCCGGTGAGCAAACCGGATATGACAACGCCTACGTTACGCCCTTTATTCTCCGGACGGGAAAATTGCGAGGCTATCGGTACGAAGATTTGCGGTATCATGGAGCAGACGCCGGTAACGAACGACGCTCCCCATATTATGTAGATGTTGGGTGCGGCGGCTATGGCGATGAGCGAAAATATCAGTAGAGTGAAGTTCGTCAGAATAATCTTCTTCCGGTGGTACAGGTCGCCTAACGGCACGATGAACAGTAAGCCGAGGGCATAACCTATTTGCGTTATCATGGCAATGAGGTTGGTTTTGAATTCTGATACGCCCAACTCGTGACGTATTACGTTCAGCAAGGGCTGGTTGTAGTACAAATTGGCTACTGAGATACCTGCTACGATAGCAAGCGTCCAAAGTATACGTGCCGGTAATCCACCGTTTTCTTTTAATTCTGCTTTCATGCAGCAAAGATAGGAAAAAGCGGGAGAATTTGAATATCATTCTGCCTTTCATGATTTGGAGAGCGGGTTTTTAGGGAAGTTTCCAGGGTGGAACTTAAAGTACCATCAAGTGAAACTGTCTGTTCCACCGTATGAAAACTATTCGTTTCTCTCGGAGAAACATTTTGTTCCTCACTGGCGAACACTTTGTTTCGCTATGCGGAACTTTTTGTTTTCATGCCTTGAAACAAAGTGTTCAAACGCATAAAAAACACTTTGTTTCATAAGATAGGCAGGGGTATGAAACAAAAGTCCCTATAACCGTAAAGTTATAGGGACTTAATAATGCGTTATGTAATTAAATTACTTGCTGAGTGCCTGAGCCACGTCAACCGCGCAAGCTACCGTACATCCTACCATCGGGTTGTTACCGATACCGAGGAAGCCCATCATTTCCACGTGAGCGGGAACGGATGAAGAACCGGCGAACTGAGCGTCTGAGTGCATACGGCCCATCGTATCCGTCATACCGTAAGAAGCAGGACCGGCAGCCATGTTGTCCGGGTGAAGCGTACGACCTGTACCGCCGCCTGATGCTACTGAGAAGTAAGGCTTACCGGCAAGAACGCGTTCTTTCTTGTAAGTACCTGCAACAGGATGTTGGAAACGGGTCGGGTTGGTAGAGTTACCTGTGATGGATACATCTACGC
The DNA here is from genome assembly GCF_015555825.1 of Bacteroides clarus. NCBI lineage: Bacteria > Pseudomonadati > Bacteroidota > Bacteroidia > Bacteroidales > Bacteroidaceae > Bacteroides > Bacteroides clarus. Next base: position 63,665 of record NZ_JADNLF010000013.1, read on the forward strand.
CTTCTTTCCACATGATGGCTACACCTTCGCGAACGTCGTCGGCGCCATAGCATTTTACTTTGGCACGGGGACTGTCGCTGTATGCGATTTCACGAACTACTTTCAGTTCACCCGTATAGTAGTCGAATTGAGTTTGAACATAAGTAAAGCCGTTGATACGGGAGATGATTTGTGCGGCATCCTTACCCAAACCGTTCAGGATACAACGCAGAGGCTCTTTACGTACCTTGTCGGCCTTAGCGGCGATTTTGATTGCGCCTTCTGCGGCAGCGAATGATTCGTGACCGGCCAGGAAAGCGAAGCACTTGGTTTCTTCGCGGAGCAACATGGCGGCCAGGTTACCATGACCGATACCTACTTTACGGTCGTCAGCCACAGAGCCCGGAATACAGAATGCCTGCAAACCGATACCGATGGCTTCGGCAGCATCGGCAGCATTCTTGCAGCCCTTCTTGATAGCGATGGCGCAACCTACGACATAAGCCCATTTCGCATTCTCGAAACAGATGGGCTGAGTTTCTTCACACGTCTTATAAGGATCGAGTCCGGCAGCTTCGCAGATGGCGTTGGCTTCCTCGATGTCTTTGATGCCGTTAGCGTTCAAGGCTTCGATGATACCTTTGATACGACGGTCTTGACTTTCAAATTTTACTTCTCTAATCATAGTTTCTTTCCTCCTTATATTATTCGTGACGTGGATCAATGTGTTTAACAGCTCCCTGTTCGGCAGTGAAGCGTCCGTAAGTACCGGTAACTTTCTTCAATGCTTCGTTGGCATCGGTACCTTTCTTGATTTCATCCATGAATTTACCCATGTGAACGAATTCGTATCCGCAGATTTCGTCGTTTTTGTCAAGAGCGATAGTCTTGATATAACCTTCTGCCATTTCCAGGTAACGGGGACCCTTTGCCAAAGTACCGTACAAAGTACCTACCTGGCTACGCAAACCTTTACCTAAATCTTCCAAACCGGCACCGATAATCAAACCGCCTTCAGAGAAAGCAGACTGAGTACGTCCGTAAACGATTTGCAGGAAGAGTTCACGCATTGCTGTATTGATAGCGTCGCAAACGAGGTCGGTATTCAATGCTTCGAGTACTGTCTTGCCCGGAAGGATTTCAGCTGCCATGGCTGCTGAGTGGGTCATACCGGAGCAACCGATTGTTTCAACCAATGCTTCCTGGATGATACCCTCTTTTACGTTCAATGTCAGTTTACAAGCGCCTTGCTGAGGAGCACACCAACCTACACCATGTGTCAGACCTGAAATATCAACTATTTCTTTTGATTTTACCCATTTGCCTTCTTCGGGTATGGGAGCCGGTCCGTGGTTAGGACCTTTCTTTACAACACACATGTGTTCCACTTCGTGTGAATAAGTCATAATTAGCTCTTTTTTAAGTTATAATTAAAAAAAACGTAGTTCTATGTTTTATTAAACGGTCACAAAGGTAGTCGTTTTCTTGGTTTCTGCCAACCGTTCAATTTGACTTTTTTATTAAAAATAGGTAATAATAAGTTGTAACTCTGTGGAATGTAAAGTGGACTTTGCAGTTTTTGTATTAACTTTGTAGCCTAATCCAATACATATTATTATGGTAGAAGTTACTGATACCGCTCTGCAACAGGCTGCGGGCGAAGGAATGGATGCTTTCATCCAAGTATTTACAGATACATATAAGGAAGTAATAGGCGGCGGGCTGACCGCTGAAACGATGCCTCTGCTTACGGGAGAGCAGCATTCGTTGCTGGCGTATCAGATATTCCGTGACGAACTCATGGAAGGAGGCTTCTGCCAGTTGATACAAAACGGGTACGGCGGCTATATTTTCGCTAATCCGTTTGCCAAAGTTATGCGTTTGTGGGGGGTGGGCGATTTAAGTAAGCTGGTGTATGCCGCCAAGAAGATATATGATGCCCATCGTGAAGATTTGGAACGTGAGCGTACCGACGACGAATTTATGGCTATGTACGAACAGTATGAGGCTTTTGATGAACTGGAAGATGAGTTTCTGGAAAAAGAAGAGGAATATACGGCATTGGTTGCCAGTTATGTAGATGAACATTTGGATTTATTTGCGAAAATAATAAAGTAACGGTTGCAGTATTTTTTAAGTTGCTGCATTTACATTATGTGAATTGAATTTTATATCTTTGCAAACTCTAAAAAATAATGTTTATGAAACAATTGAAATTCTTAATGGTTGCCTTTACCTTATTAATGGGCGTTTCTCTGACTTCGTGCCTTAGTGATGATGCGGGCGAAAGCATGTATGACGGAATAGGATATGTACGCACCATAATGGGAACCTATTTTATTGATCCTAACGGGAATACATATTATCCTACATCATCTTCCGTGGTAGAAATGGAGGCGCAGGGATTTAAGATGTCGGAAGCGGATTTAGCTTATATTGCCTTTAAATATGTAGAAGATACCCCTACTACTAAAGCGGACGCCAATACTACTCCGAAAACTTTTCGTATAAAGTTAGTCAGTGCGGCTGCTGTGGATTCTTATCAAACGGAGGAAGCGGCTTCCATAGAAGATATGGAGACAATGGTGCCTGAAAATGCTCCTATTGTTACTTTAGAACCGACAGATAACTATGGACAGACTTATAAGCCATGGATGTACGGTACGGAGATGCTGGTTTTACCGGTTTCCTGGAAAATGGAGAACAAAGAAGAAATGCTGAAACAGCATACTTTGAGTTTGGTATATATCGATAGCGATGAAGCGGAAAGCGGTACGGAACTCGTCTTTTATCTGAGACACGATAAGGGTACCGATACGAAAACAGATGTTTTTGCCGTTAGAAATAAAGCTTATAATATAAAAAATATCATGGACGACTTTAAAGATAAAAACGGTAGTTATCCTACAACAATAATTGTTAAGGCAAAAACGGATGTAGACGGTGCCACTTTACCGGAAAATTATACGGATTATTCTATTTCGTTGAATTGGAGTACACAATCTAAAAGTAACTAATTGAATTACAAAGAACTATTTCATATAGCAATGCAACTGATTTCCTCTCCGGCACGTGCCTGGGAGGAAATTCGTTTGGAAGAGGATAGGCGAAAAGTATTTACGGCTTTTGTCTATCCTATGATTGGTTTATGCGGATTATCCGTCTTTATCGGCTCTTTGGTAGCTAAGGGGTGGGGCGGGCCGCAAAGTTTTCAATATGCCATGACGCAATGTTGCGCGGTGGCGGTATCCTTGTTCGGAGGATATTTCTTGGCGGCCTATCTCATCAATGGGTTGCGTGTCCGTATGTTTGCCATGGGCAATGATATCCCTTTGGTGCAACAGTTTGCCGGCTATGCGCTGGTAGTGCCTTTTCTGCTGAAAATCATAATCGGCATATTGCCCGATTTCAGTATCATAGCCCTGTTGCTTCAGTTTTATATTGTATATGTGGTGTGGGAAGGAAGCGCTATTCTGATGAAAATAGCGGAAAAAGACCGTTTGAGGTTCACCATTCTTTCTTCCATTTTGTTAATAGCTTGTCCGGCAGTGATAGAATTCGTATTCAATAAACTGACGGTAGTGCTGAACTGATTGATTTTATGAAACAAGCTCCTGTAAATATTAAGAATAAACGTGCTACATTCGATTACGAGTTGGTAGATACCTATACTGCGGGCATTGTGCTCACCGGTACGGAGATTAAATCTATCCGTTTGGGAAAGGCGAGCCTGGTGGATACGTTCTGCTACTTTGCCAATGGTGAACTATGGGTGAAGAATATGCATATCGCCGAATATTTTTATGGTTCGTACAATAACCATAATGCACGCAGGGAGCGCAAACTGCTGTTGACAAAGAAAGAACTGGATAAGTTGCAGCGCGGTTCGAAGGACCCCGGTTTTACCATGATACCCGTCCGTATGTTCATCAATGAAAAAGGATTGGCAAAGGTAGTAGTTGCTCTTGCAAAGGGTAAGAAACAATATGACAAGCGCGAGGCTTTAAAGGAAAAAGATGATAAACGCGATATGGCGCGTATGTTCAAGAGATAATTATGGCTTCTATTGAAATGCTGGTGCGTGAGCGCATCCTTGTTTTGGATGGTGCTATGGGCACCATGATACAACAATACAACTTGACGGAGGAAGATTTCCGCGGAGAACGTTTTGTGCAGATTCCCGGACAGTTGAAAGGCAATAATGATATACTTTGCTTGACACGTCCGGATGTAATACAGGATATTCACCGTAAATATCTTGTAGCGGGTGCAGACATTATCGAAACCAATACGTTTAGTTCTACAAGTGTCAGCATGGCCGATTATCACGTACAGGAATATGTGCGTGAGATAAATCTTGCTGCCGTGAGGCTGGCGCGTGAAGTTGCCGATGAGTTTACGGCTTTAACCCCCGATAAACCGCGATTTGTGGCAGGATCCATCGGGCCTACCAACAAGACTTGCTCCATGAGCCCGGATGTCAACAATCCTGCTTTTCGTGCATTGACCTACGATGAACTGGCTGCCGCTTATCGCGAACAGATGGAGGCGATGCTCGAAGCCGGTGTAGATGCGTTGCTGATTGAAACCATATTCGATACATTGAATGCCAAGGCTGCGATATACGCTGCGGAGCAGGCGATGGAGGCTATCGGCGTCCGGGTGCCGTTAATGCTTTCTGTAACGGTTTCCGACATAGGCGGACGTACTTTGTCCGGACAGACGCTGGAAGCATTTCTGGCTTCGGTGCAGCATGCGGATATTTTTTCTGTCGGGCTTAACTGTTCTTTCGGGGCTCGTCAATTGAAACCCTTTCTGGAGCAATTAGCCGCTCGCGCTCCTTATTATATCAGTGCCTATCCTAATGCGGGATTGCCTAACAGCCTGGGTACGTACGACCAAACTCCGGCCGAAATGGCGGATGAGATTAGGGAGTATGTCCACGAAGGGTTGGTAAATATAATAGGCGGTTGCTGCGGTACTACGGATGAATATATAGCTGCATACTCGTCTTTGATAGCAGGAGCCGTGCCGCGTATACCGGCTTTGGCGCCCGATAATCTTTGGCTTTCCGGTTTGGAGCTGCTGGAGGTAAAACCCGAAAATAACTTTATCAACGTGGGCGAGCGTTGCAACGTTGCCGGCTCACGCAAGTTTCTGCGCTTAATCAATGAGAAGAAGTATGATGAAGCGCTGAGTATCGCCCGTCAGCAGGTAGAAGACGGAGCGCAGATTATCGACATAAATATGGACGACGGTTTGCTGGATGCGGAAAAGGAAATGACCACTTTCCTCAATCTGATAGCTTCCGAGCCGGAAATAGCCCGTGTTCCTGTAATGATAGACTCTTCCAAGTGGGATGTGATAGTCGCAGGGTTAAAATGTGCACAGGGAAAGTCCATTGTCAATTCCATATCCTTGAAAGAGGGCGAGGAGAAGTTTCTTGAACATGCCCGCACTATAAAACGGTATGGTGCTGCAGCAGTCGTAATGGCTTTTGATGAACAAGGGCAGGCGGATACGTACGAACGCAGAATTGAAGTGTGCGAACGTGCTTATCGTCTGTTGGTAGATAAGGTCGGTTTCAATCCGCAAGATATAATTTTTGACCCGAATGTACTTGCTGTGGCTACGGGTATGGACGAGCATGATAACTATGCGGTCAATTTTATCCGCGCTACCGGTTGGATACGGAAGAATCTGCCCGGCGCTCATGTCAGCGGTGGAGTTAGCAATCTTTCGTTTTCATTTCGGGGTAATAATTATATTCGTGAAGCGATGCATGCGGTGTTCCTTTATCATGCCATTCGCGAGGGAATGGATATGGGTATCGTAAACCCTGCCACTTCCGTACTCTACACCGATATACCCGTTGATATACTGGAACGCATCGAAGATGTCGTCCTCAATCGTCGTCCGGATGCCGCCGAACGGTTGATTGAGACTGCCGAACGCTTGAAAGCCGAGGCGGAAGCCGCCAAGAGCTCTCTTTCTGACGGTCGTTCCCAGCTCTCAACTCCCAACTCTCAGCTTGCCTGGCGTAAAGATACCGTAGAGGAGCGTTTGAAGTATGCTTTGACAAAAGGTATAGGGGACTATTTGGAAGAAGACCTTGCCGAAGCCTTGAAAGTCTATCCCAAAGCTGTGGATATCATTGAAGGTCCGTTAATGGCCGGAATGAACCATGTTGGCGATTTGTTCGGTGCAGGTAAGATGTTCCTTCCGCAAGTGGTTAAGACGGCGCGTACCATGAAGAAAGCGGTGGCCGTTCTTCAGCCTGTCATTGAATCGGAGAAGCAGGAAGGAGCTGCCTCTGCCGGTAGGGTACTGCTTGCTACGGTGAAAGGCGATGTGCACGACATTGGAAAAAATATTGTTTCCGTGGTAATGGCTTGTAACGGATATGAGATAATCGACCTGGGGGTAATGGTTCCTGCTGAAACGATTGTGCAGCGAGCCATAGAGGAAAAGGTTAATATGATTGGACTGAGCGGTCTTATCACTCCTTCGCTGGATGAAATGGTGCACGTTGCCATTGAGCTGGAGAAGGCGGGACTTGATATACCGTTGTTGATAGGTGGCGCCACTACCTCTCCTTTGCACACGGCATTAAAGATTGCTCCTGTTTATCATGCTCCGGTTATCCATCTGAAAGATGCTTCGCAGAATGCGACGGTAGCAGCCCGTTTGATGAATCCTACTCAAAAGGAAGAGTTGGTTAAGAAGCTTTCTAACGAATATCAGCGGTTGCGCGAGAAAAATCAGGAGAAGCAGCTTGAAACAGTTTCTCTCGAAGAGGCAAAAGCCAATCGGCTGAAATTATTTTGAGGTTTTCACCGCAGGGGAAGCTGCATTGTATCTATTCTCAGGCGGAAGAATAAACTGTTATGTCTAAAAAACGCTGTACTTCCGTTTATCCTTTGCTGTGAATCAGCTTTTTATCTTTTTCTTATACTGTTCAAACCTTGCCGTTATATCCCGAACGAAGTTGTAAGTTTCTATACCGCGGAAATAACCATTCTTACAAACCGGGTCTGTGAAGTATTCCTCGTTACTTTTCAAGAGGATAAAGTTCTCCACATTATCCCGCCATACGTATTTATTCTTGCCGTATTTTTCGGCTAATGCCATGGCATCGAACACGTGTCCGATACCGGAGTTATACGACGCCAGGACAAAATTTATCCGTTCTTCTTGGGGAATTGCCGAGAAGCTCTTGGTGGTAGCGGCGATATATTTCGTGGCAGCCTTGATACTCTCTTCCGCGTCTTGCTCCTTTCCAGGGGGAAGCCCCATGGCACGGGCGGTGGCGGGCATCAACTGCATCAATCCTTTTGCACCCGCCCACGAAACGGCGGTAGTATCGAAGTTGGATTCCGTATAGGCCAGCGATGCCAGCAAACGCCAATCCCAATTGATGTCGGGTGCGTATTTCTTAAAAAGATGGTCAAAATGAGATATTTTTCCTTCCCGCAGAGACAGGATAGGAGAGTGCGGAATGGCTTTGCTGATTTCAAAATACCGCTTCATACTTGCTGTATAAGCCGGCGATGTCATGTTCTCCTCATGCCATTTATCGGCGGCTTCCGCAAGCTGCGGACAATCTTTGCGTACGGCCCACGAAGCCCGTTGGTCGAAACTGATGGACAGTCCGATATTCAGGTTGGGATAGTAGGTGGTGTTGAGACGGGCTACATCATTGTCCGCTACGGTATACGGTATCTTACCTTGCGAAACCTGCATAATCAGGTCTTCTATCGTGATGCTATCATTACTTACCTTGTGGATATGGATGCCGCCACCCAGTTCTTTGTCCAGATTGACAAGGCGCTCGTAGTACTTTCCGGGTTTTACGTATACATCCTTTCCGATGAGTTCCGTTACGTCTTTCAACGGTTTGGTACGTCCGCCTGCACGTTGTACAATGACTTGATGGGTAATCACTTCCTCACCGCAATATATCAGACTGTCTTTCCATTCTTTAGTGATGGGCAGGTTATAGGCTATGAGGTCGCCTTCGCCTGCAAGAAGCTTTTCAATCAGGTCATGTACGCTTCCGGCCACTTTAATCGTCAGCTTGACGCCGAGACTTTTGGCAAACTGTTCGCTCAATTCATATTGAAAACCCATGTCCTGACCGCGATAGATAAAGTAGGACGTGGAGCTGTATAAAGTCAATACCACCAGCTCTCCGCTGTCTTTTATCTGCTGCAAATCTCCGATTTCCTCTTGTTCTTTTACCGCATTATGATTGCCGCGGCATCCCATAACGCTGCAAAGCAATATGATTGCAATCAGCAATTGGCAATGGAGAGCTGACAATTTACGCTTGGCTGGGGAAGTATGCTCGGCCATATCTGCAGAATCGGTTGTTTATAAATGCTTTTTGATATACATCGTAAGAATATCAATCGCTATCCGGTTGTTTCCACCTTCCGGTATGATAAGATCGGCGTATCGCTTGCTGGGTTCTATAAACTGCAGATGCATGGGTTTCAGAATACGGGTGTAACGTTCCATCACAGCCTCGGCCGTACGTCCGCGTTCGATGACGTCGCGCTGAATGACACGGATGAGGCGTTCGTCCGGATCCGCGTCTACAAAAATCTTGAGGTCCATCATGCTGCGCAGCTTTTTGTCGCATAAGGCGAGGATGCCTTCAATAATGACGACTTGTCTCGGCTCGATATGGATTGTTTCAGGCTGACGGGTGCAGGTCAGATAGGAGTAGGTGGGTTGCTCGATGCTTTCACCCTCATGCAACATGGATACGTGCTTGGACAAAAGTCCCCAGTCGAAAGCGTCCGGGTGGTCGAAATTAATATTCTGCCGCTCTTCTACGGGCACATGACTGCTGTCTTTGTAGTAAGAGTCCTGAGGTAATAATACCACTTCACCAGCCGGCAGGCTTTCAACAATTTTACGTACGACGGTGGTCTTTCCCGACCCGGTTCCGCCTGCAATTCCTATTATTAACATCCGTTTAAGTGTATATTTGAAACAAAACGAGTATTTTTGCGGTTTTAAAAAAGCAACCGTTTCAATTGACAAATATAGATATAAATCATTTAAATAACAAAGTTATGGTAAAGCATATTGTATTATTTAAGCTGAAAGACGAAGCCCCCGCTGACGAAAAGTTAGCTGCGATGAATAATTTTAAGAAAGCCATTGAAGCGCTTCCTGCTAAAATATCCGTTATACGTAAGATTGAAGTCGGATTGAACGTCAATCCTGCCGAAACTTGGAGCATCGCCCTTTACAGCGAATTCGATACGTTGGACGATGTGAAATTCTACGCTGCGCATCCCGACCATGTAGCTGCCGGCAAACTCATTGCCGGGGTTAAAGAGAGCCGCGCTTGCGTAGACTATGAAGTATAAATTAAAAAACAGAAAGAAAATCAAATGAAGAAAAGTATATTCTCCATTCTTCTGCTGCTCTTCACCGTGGTGGTGCAGGCGCAGATACAAGAACCTGTCAAGTTTAAGTCGGAATTAAAGACTTTACAGGCGGGTGAAGCAGAGGTTGTATTTACCGGAACTATTGATAAAGGCTGGCATGTGTACTCGACGGATTTGGGTGACGGCGGCCCTATCTCGGCAACATTCAATGTCGAGGAGATTACCGGTGCGGAGCTTGTCGGCAAGCTGAAACCCGTAGGAAAAGAGATTGCCGCATTCGACAAGCTGTTTGAAATGAAAGTGCGCTATTTTGCAAATTCGGTTCAGTTTGTACAGAAGTTGAAGCTGACCAGCGGCACATATAAGGTAGAAGGTTATCTGGAATATGGCGCATGTAATGACGAAAACTGTTTGCCGCCTACACAGGTACCGTTCAAGTTCTCGGGTAAGGCGGAAGGCATAGCCGTTAAAGAACCGGCAACAGATGCAACAACCGATACCCGGTCTGCACAAAAAGGCGCTTCTTCCGAAACCGCTCGAGCCGCAGATACGGCTGTTATTGGCGGGGCTGAAGGAACTACCGGAATAAATGTTTCCGATAATGGAACCATAGACCTCTGGAAACCGGTTATCAATGAACTGAAAGCATTGGGCGAAACTACTTCGCAGGAAGATATGTCCTGGATTTATATCTTTATCACCGGATTTGTCGGCGGACTGTTGGCTTTGTTTACGCCTTGCGTATGGCCTATTATCCCGATGACCGTCAGTTTCTTCCTGAAACGCAGTAAAGATAAGAAGAAAGGTATTCGAGATGCCTGGACGTACGGCGCATCTATCGTAGTGATTTATGTGGGTTTAGGATTATTGGTTACCGGACTTTTCGGCGCTAATGCATTGAACTCGCTATCAACGAATGCCGTCTTCAACATCTTCTTCTTCCTGATGCTGGTGGTTTTCGCGGCTTCTTTCTTCGGAGCTTTTGAAATAACGCTTCCTTCCAAGTGGAGCAATGCGGTAGATTCTAAAGCGGAAAAGACCGGCGGCTTGCTTAGTATATTCTTAATGGCATTTACGCTGTCATTGGTATCATTCTCATGCACAGGTCCTATTATCGGTTTCTTGTTGGTGCAAGTGTCCACTACCGGCAATATGATAGCTCCGGCTATCGGGATGCTTGGATTTGCCATCGCTTTGGCATTGCCGTTCACTTTGTTTGCACTGTTCCCGTCTTGGTTGAAGTCGATGCCCAAATCAGGCGGTTGGATGAATGTAATCAAGGTGACGCTCGGATTCCTGGAATTGGCGTTTGCACTGAAGTTCCTTTCCGTGGCGGATTTGGCGTACGGATGGCGCATACTCGACCGTGAAACGTTCCTTGCCTTGTGGATTGTGTTATTTGCTTTGCTTGGCTTCTATCTGTTGGGTAAAATCAAGTTCCCGCACGATGATGACGATACAAAGGTCAGTGTGCCCCGTTTCTTTATGGCATTGGCTTCATTGGCATTTGCCGTATATATGCTTCCCGGTTTGTGGGGAGCGCCGTTGAAGGCTGTCAGCGCTTTCGCGCCGCCTATGCAGACACAGGACTTCAATCTTTATAATAATGAAGTACATGCCAAGTTTGATGATTATGACCTCGGTATGGAGTATGCCCGTCAGCATGGCAAACCTGTGATGCTGGACTTTACCGGTTACGGTTGCGTGAACTGTCGTAAAATGGAGCTTGCCGTATGGACAGACCCGAAAGTCAGTGATATTATCAATAACGATTATGTACTTATAACACTCTATGTAGATAATAAAACTCCGCTTCCCTCACCGGTGAAAATCGTGGAGAACGGAACGGAACGTACATTGCGTACGGTGGGTGATAAGTGGAGCTACTTGCAACGCGTTAAGTTCGGCGCAAATGCGCAGCCTTTCTATGTGTTGATTAACAATGAGGGGGAACCCTTGAACAAGTCGTATTCATACGATGAAAGTATTCCGAAGTACATCGAGTTCTTGCAGACGGGATTGGAAAATTATAGAAAAGAAAAATAATAGACTGAATCGAAGAAAGGATGCTGTATAAGCGTCCTTTTTTCATAATCCTTTTTTTATTTATGAAACACATTATCGACATTGACACTTGGGAACGTCGCGACAATTACGGTTTCTTCCGTACATTTTTAAATTCATGGTATTCGGTAACGACCGAAATAGATTGTACGGAGGCCAGTACTGCGGCAAAACAATCAAAACACTCTTTTTTTCTTTATTACTTGTATGCGGTTCTTCGTTCGGCCAACGAAGTGAACGAACTCCGTTATCGCATAGACAAGGATGGACAGGTAATTTTTCATGACCGGGTTGATATCATTTCCCCGATTGCGGTTCCGGGAAAGACTTTTTATACGGTTCGTATCCCTTATCACGAAGAATTCAAACGTTTTTATGCCGAAGCGTATGCTCTGATTACTAATATCCCCGAAGACGGTGACCCTTACGGTGCGGAAAAAACACTGATGCAGCAAGGCGATTACGATGTGGTGCATTTGAGTGCAGTGCCTAAGATGTACTTTACGTCGACTACTTATACCGTTGCCGAAGCCGGTAACGGTTGTAGCCATCCGCTAATGACCGCCGGTAAGGTGGTGCCCCGTGGAGAACGTCTGGTCTTTCCGCTTTCCATATATGTGAATCACGCTTTTGTAGATGGTTCGCATCTGGCTTCCTTTTTTGAAAAGATAGAGAAGTACTTGAAAGAAATCTCACACGAGTAAATTACTAAAATAAACAATTATGAAACGCCTGTTTTTATTGTCAGTCCTTTGTCTTCTGGTGCTTGGCATAAGCGCCCAGACTGCTAAAGAAGAGATTTTCGCGGATGTCCATCGTTCTGCCGCCAATTACTATGCTTATCCGGCGGTTACTGCCGTACAGACTGTTCCGCCTGCCGGTTACAAGCCTTTTTATTTAAGTCACTACGCCCGTCACGGTTCCCGTTTTCTTATCGACCCCGATGATTATGAGCAACCATTGGAAGTAATGCGTGAAGCCGACCGTAACGGGGTACTTACCGGGCTTGGCAAAAAAACGCTTTGTGTACTTGACAGCATGTCGCGTATGGCAAAAGGAAGATATGGTGAACTTACTCCGTTGGGTGCACGTCAGCACAGGGGAATTGCTGAAAGGATGTACAAGAATTTTCCCGAAATCTTTAAAGGACAGGTTGAGATTGATGCACGTTCCACAGTGGTTATACGCTGCATTTTATCCATGATGGCCGAATGTAATCAATTACAGGCGTTGAATCCGAAGCTACGGTTTAAAAACGACGCCAGCTATCATGATATGTACTATATGAACTTTAGCGGTGATCCGCATATCAAGGAAATGCGTAAGTCACCGGAAGTGAAAGCTGCAAAAGAGGCTATCAGAAAGGAGCATATACATCCTGAACGTTTGATGAAAACATTGTTTGCCAATACGGACTATTTGAAATGGAAAGTGGATGCAGGCGAACTGATGACTTCGCTTTTCGATGTGGCAAGTAATATGCAGAGTCATGACATCGGTTTGGAACTTTATTCTCTTTTTACAAAAGAAGAGTGTTACGATTTGTGGCAGTTGAGTAACAGAGGATGGTATATCTCTTTCGGACCGTCTCCTTTGACCAAGGGAGAAATGCCGTCTGTGGAAGCCAATCTGTTGGAAAATATATTGAATACGGCAGATACCTGTGTTGTAAGGAAAGACAGTTATGCCACTTTGCGTTTTGGACATGAATCCTGCCTTCTTCCTTTGGCATGCCTGTTGGAACTGGACGATTGCGGATACCAAACAGACGACCTTGATAAACTTGATGCGATATGGCGTAATTATAAGATTTTCCCGATGGCCGGTAACATACAGTTTGTATTCTATAGAAAAAAGGGAAGTGATGATATTTTAGTCAAAGTCCTGCTCAATGAACGTGAAACGAAACTTCCTGTTAAAAGTGATGTTGCTCCCTATTATCATTGGAAAGATGTGGAGCTTTATTACAGAAATAAACTTGAGGCTTTGAGGAAATAGTCGTTTTTTTCGGTTATAAACGACAGTCTTTAGGTAAAGAAGTCTGATATTACAGAATTATTACAGAATTAATCTTTAGCTTTGCAAGCGTGAGACTAATCTTAAATGATATATTTTGAAGTAATTATGATAAAGAAGACTTCTTGTGTGTGGAATTTCTATAAATTATTGGTGGTGGTATTATTTATTGCGCCGGTTTCTCTGTATGCGCAGGACAGAGATTTTACCACCTGGGCAAGTACCGGTTTTAAATATAAAGTAAAACCAGCATTTACCCTGTCCGGAAAGTTGGAGTGGCGTACAAAAGATGATCTCAATAAGACAGACCGTTGGGGATTGGATGTAGGCGGGTCATATTCGGTACTCCCTTTTCTGAAAGTAGCGGCAGGCTACGAAATTCATTATCGTAATCGTGGAGGATCCGGTTGGAAATTTCGTCACCGTTACCATTTTGACGGAACGCTTTCCACCCGCGTACAAAGACTGAAACTTTCACTTCGTGAGCGTTTTCAACATACTTTCGATAGAGGTGGCGATGAGTTTCTTTGGCGTTCACGCGCTAAACTGGCTTATGATATTCCAAAATGCAAAATAGAGCCTTATGCTTCTGTTGAAATGTATAACGGGTTGAATCGCGGGGAGCGGTTTGATGTACAACGTATGCGTTATCGTGGTGGAGTGGTTCTTCCGTTGTCTTCCGATTGGGAGGCGGATGTCTTTTATTGCCGTCAATGGGAGAGTAAAGCACGAAAGGATATAGTAGGAGTGGCTTGTACTTATTCTTTCTGATAAAATCGGATTATCATTGTTTTTTCTTGCGGTGTTCTTTTTTCAGGCAGAAATTGAATCCTGCGTACACTTGTAATGTTCCGAAGCCGTTGTTCAGTGAGAAATTGTTCCGGTAGTAATCGTATGTTCTCCCCACAAATGAAGTACCTATAAAATATTTACTGTTATTATATACCACACCTGCACGCAGGATGAAGTCGATATTGAAATTTTTATACCAATCGTCTGTTTCTCCTTCCGCTTTTCTGATGCGTGAAGTTTTGTAAGCTACAGCCGGATTAAGCGATAAACAGGCAAGGCAGTTACGTGCAAACACCCAATTATAGGCGTAACCGAAGTTGAGGCTGATATTGGTATATTTTATATGGTTTACTTTCATACCCGGGTTCATTGTTTCCTGAATGATGTCGGGTAATTTAGTGTAATCAAAATCCAGATTGTGTGTAGATACGGAGAACCCGGCAATGAAAGAACCTGCATTACGTCGTTGGTTGGTAGACTGGCTGAAAGCGGCGGGATAAGAAAAACGTCTGTTGTTAAAGATATAATATAGATTCAATCCTTTCATTTTTACTTTCAGTCCGTTGAAATCTTCCGAATAATAGGCGGGTATGCGGTCGGAAAATCCTGTTACGTTATGTATCTTGTAGGAGTTTCCCGTACGTTTATAAAGAATATCTACTCCGAATTTGGAGCTGTAAAGGCTGAGGTCGAATTCGGTTCCTCGTTTTTTCCCGCTTTTCTTTCCGTAAAGGCCGTCTGCATCAACAGCCCATCCCAGGAAAATCCAGCGCCAGCCAAAGTAAACGCCTATTTTGTTATGTGGCTTTGGTGAGAAACGTAAACGCTGCGGTTCCGGAGTACCGCTTCCTACGGAATAGTATTCGTAATTGGTGAAATGGTCGAGCATTAGAGCGTAATTATAACGATTAGGACTGATATATGCTGTGTCGAAATCGTTGAAGTTGAGGAATTTCTTTATAATCCTTTTGAAATTTCCCGTACGTTTGTTGCCTAAACTGTCGGATACAATCAAATTACTTTCTTCGTTTTGAGCGAACAAAGAAAGTGCCAATAACATACATATGCAAAAGCTAATCCCTCTTAGCATCCTATCATTGCTTTATTATACGAAGATATAAAATTTCCGTATAATAAAGAACGGAATATGTTCTTTTCCTTTTTTATTTTCTGAAATTTGCATACGTTTGTAAAACTTTAGCGATGCTTTTATAAGAAGAATGATGAATGAAAAACACGTAACAAGAGTATGAATTTTCATAGAATATGCCTATTAATCGGAATTCTGCTATCTGGCTTTATTACCACCTATGCGCAAGATACCCCAATTATACGAAGTGCACGTATAACGGTATACAAGGCTGTACAGAAAGATACGATATGGACGACCGGAAATATAGTGGATAATATCTATTTTGTGAAATATGATAACGAGGGACGTATGTCTGTGGAGAATTTATTGGCTCCCGACAGGTCTCCTTTGCATAAAATTATTTATAGATATGATGCGGACGGAAAAGTTGTGAAAGAAATATATGTAGGGACAAAACGGGAAGGTCTGCTTTGTTATGTATGGGGATATGGATATGATGCGGAGGGAAGATTGAGTACTATTACTACTATGAATGGTCGGCAAGATACGATTGGGATAGTGACAGCTATATATGATACCGATGGAAAAGTGCAAAAGAAAATATTTGATGACCGAAGAGCAAGTGAAGCTCGCGTTGTGGAGCTGGATGATACGACGAAGCTTAAAAGGGAGTCACTCAACTATATGAAGTCCTGGCGGAAAGCAAAGAGGCCGATGCAGAAAATCGTGGAAAAGGATGAATATGGCAATTGGACGCAAAGAACGGGTTTTGCATTGGACGGTCATCCTACCTACATCACCAAGCGCAGTATTATTTATGAAGGAATGGAAAGCGATTGGGAGCGATTGGCGCTTCAGGATAAAGTGAAGAGTGTTCGACAGTATTCATATATTGCTGTTCCCATGGGAGTGGAAACTGTTCTTAGAGGCAAAAAACAAGGACATTTTTTTGCTTATGAGTTTGATGCTCAAGGCAGGATTATCGGTGATGAAGCTTTCACGGAAAAAGGCGTATCTGTAAAAACAGTGAAGTATGAGTACGGTGAGAATGGAAAACTGCAGAAGGAAGAACATCGGACACCCGCAGGTGCATTGACGAAGTATATAGAGTACCAATACGGTGATGAAGGTTATTGCAAAAGCGGCGCGATATATAATGAAAAGTCCGAACAGACGGGGAAAGTCGTTTACCGTCATGATTGGGAAGGGAATCGTATGCAGGAGACTGTATATGAGAAGGATGGAACAAAAAGTGAGGACTATCGTTACTTTTATGATTCTTATGGACAACGGATTGGGCGAAAAGTAATAACTTCGTCTACCGAAAATGTCTATCCTTATCGCCGTACCTGGAATTTCAGGCAACGTATGACGAGTGAGGAGATTCTGCTGCCGGAGGATAAACTCGACAGATATACTTATCAGTATAATAAAAAAGGCGAAGTGATTTCCGGAACGGAACAGCCTGCGGGACAGCCCGAAGAGAAGTTTGTTTATAAATTTCACAGGGACGAGAAAGGAAACTGGAAGATACGAATCAAGTATGTGGATGATATTCCGGTCTTGTATGAGGAAAGAAAATATGTTTACTACGAAGAATAAGTCATCAATTAAAAAATATGGTATGAAGAAGATTATCAACCCATGGAAAAACATGGAAGGCTATAATTGCTTTGGTTGTTCTCCCGATAATGAGGCAGGTGTAAGAATGGAATTCTATGAGGACGGTGATGAAGTAGTGAGTATCTGGAAGCCCCGTCCGGAGTATCAGGGATGGTTGAATACGTTGCATGGGGGTATCCAGTCCGTATTGCTGGATGAGATTTGCGGTTGGGTGGTATTCCGTAAGTTGCAGACCGGGGGAGTGACCTCTAAAATGGAAACCCGTTTTCGTAAGTCCATATCGACCAATGATACGCATGTGGTATTGCGTGCGTCGCTGCGTGAACAGAAACGTAATATTGCCATTATAGAAGCGAGATTGTATAACAGCATGGGCGAACTCTGTACGGAAGCTACATGCACCTACTTTACTTTCCCGCAGGAAAAGGCGGAAAAGGAAATGTGTTTTCATCATTGTGATGTAGAACCGGATGAAATCTTACCGCTTATTTGATAAAAATGAAAGAAAAAATGAACTTTTTGTGATAAATCTTTGGCTGTTTAAAACAAATCGTTTACATTTGTCGCATTGAAAATAGAAAAAGCATGAAGAATATCGTTGCACATCATCACCATTATCATCCTGACGAATAATTCGGTGGGCGTATGAGGATATGTGTATCACGAAGAACATATAATTAACGAGGCTTACCGAACATTGGTAAACCTCGTTTTTTTATTAGCAAACCATAAAATATAAATAATATCATGTTAAGAATTGCAGTACAGGCCAAAGGCCGTCTTTTTGACGAAACAATGTCGTTCCTTGAAGAATCGGATATTAAACTAAGCGCAACGAAACGCACGTTACTGGTACAGTCTTCCAACTTTCCTTTGGAAGTATTGTTTTTGCGCGACGATGATATTCCTCAAACAGTAGCTACGGGAGTTGCCGATTTGGGTATTGTCGGTGAAAACGAGTTCATGGAAAAGGCGGAAGATGCCGAGATTGTAAAACGTTTGGGATTCAGCAAATGCCGTTTGTCACTGGCCTTACCTAAAGATATTGAATATTCGGGTCCGCAGTGGTTTGAGGGTAAGAAGATTGCCACTTCGTATCCCGGCATTCTTTCCCGGTATCTCAAAGAACAGGGAGTGAAAGCGGAAATACACGTGATTACCGGTTCGGTAGAGGT
Organism: Bacteroides clarus; assembly: GCF_015555825.1. Classification (NCBI taxonomy): domain Bacteria; kingdom Pseudomonadati; phylum Bacteroidota; class Bacteroidia; order Bacteroidales; family Bacteroidaceae; genus Bacteroides; species Bacteroides clarus. The sequence goes on from NZ_JADNLF010000013.1 coordinate 81,811, forward strand.
TTCTCCGGGTATCGGTCTGGCCGATGCGATTTTTGATATTGTAAGTTCCGGTTCTACTTTGGTGAGCAACCGCCTGAAAGAAGTGGAAGTGGTGATGAAGTCCGAAGCTTTGTTGATTGGTAACAAGAATATGAGTGAGGAGAAGAAAGAGATTCTGAATGAGTTGTTGTTCCGTATGAATGCGGTAAAGACGGCGGAAGACAAGAAATACGTGTTGATGAATGCGCCGAAAGAAAAACTGGATGAAATCATAGCCGTACTGCCGGGTATGAAAAGTCCTACGGTGATGCCGTTGGCGCAAGAGGGCTGGTGTTCCGTACATACGGTGCTGGATGAGAAATGTTTTTGGGAAATTATCGGTAAACTGAAGGCATTGGGTGCAGAAGGCATTTTGGTGTTGCCGATTGAAAAAATGATACTTTAAACGCTAATGGTATGAACTTAATAACTAATCCTGATAAATCTCAATGGACGGAATTGCTGAAACGTCCGGTGATGAATACGGAAAATCTCTTCGATACGGTACGGAGTATTATAGACCGTGTGAAAGCGGAAGGCGACCACGCCGTATTGGAATACGAAGAAAAATTTGATAAAGTGGCGTTGACCGCATTGGCTGTGACGGAAGAAGAGCAGGCGGAAGCGGAAACATTGGTGGGCGAGGAACTGAAAAAAGCCATTCGTCTGGCCAAACAGAATATTGAGACCTTTCATGCGGCACAGCGCTTCGAAGGTAAACGGGTGGAAACTCAACCGGGAGTTACTTGTTGGCAGAAGGCGGTTGCCATAGAGAAAGTCGGGTTGTACATTCCCGGCGGAACGGCTCCGCTTTTTTCTACCGTGTTGATGCTGGCTGTTCCGGCAAAGATTGCAGGATGTAAGGAGATAGTGCTTTGTACTCCTCCGGGTAAGGATGGAAAAGTACACCCTGCCGTTTTGTTTGCGGCTAAGGTGGCGGGAGTAAACCGTATTTTCAAAGCCGGCGGTGTGCAAGCCATTGCGGCAATGGCCTATGGTACGGAAAGCGTGCCGAAAGTATATAAGATATTCGGTCCGGGCAATCAATATGTAACGGCTGCCAAACAGTTGGTGAGTTTGCGTGATGTAGCTATTGATATGCCGGCCGGTCCTTCGGAAGTGGAAGTGCTGGCGGATGAAACAGCCAATCCGTCTTTTGTGGCTGCGGACTTGCTGAGTCAGGCAGAGCATGGTGTAGACAGCCAGGCGATACTAATTACCACTTCCCGGGCATTGCAGCAGGCGGTGAAAAAAGAAGTGGAGCGTCAGTTGGCTTTGTTGCCCCGCAAGGAGATTGCGGAAAAGTCTCTTGCCAACAGTAAGCTGATTGTAGTACGTGATATGGACGAAGCCATCGAACTGACCAATTCCTATGCACCGGAACATCTCATCATCGAAACGGCGGATTATATGTCCGTTGCGGAGCGGGTGATTAATGCCGGTTCGGTATTCTTGGGTTCTCTCACTCCGGAAAGCGCAGGAGACTACGCTTCGGGCACCAATCATACGCTGCCTACCAATGGTTATGCCAAAGCATATAGCGGCGTCAGTCTCGATAGCTTCATACGCAAGATTACTTTCCAAGAGATTAAACCGGAAGGAATACGCACGATTGGTCCGGCTATAGAGGAAATGGCTGCCAACGAGCATCTGGATGCGCATAAGAATGCGGTAACCGTCAGACTTGATAAATTGAGAGTTGAGAATTAAAAATTAAAAAATAAAAAAATAATACTTCATCATTCATAATTTATAATCCGTAAATAAATTCTTTCTGTCCATGAGAACTTTAGAAGAACTGACCCGACCGAATGTGTGGCGCCTGAAGCCTTACTCTTCGGCACGTGATGAATATAATGGCGCTGCCGCATCCGTTTTTCTCGATGCAAACGAAAATCCGTATAATATGCCGCACAATCGTTATCCGGATCCGATGCAACGGGAGTTAAAGAAAGAACTGTCTAAAATAAAGAAAGTACGTCCCGAGCATATTTTTTTGGGAAATGGCAGTGATGAGGCGATTGACCTTGTATTCCGTGCTTTTTGCGAGCCGCGTATAGATAATGTGGTGGCTATAGATCCTACATACGGTATGTATCAGGTATGTGCGGAAGTAAATGATGTGGAGTACCGCAAAGTATTGCTGGATGAAAATTTCCGCTTTTCGGCAGATAAGCTGCTGGCGGCTGCGGATGAGCATACGAAGTTGATTTTCCTTTGTTCTCCCAATAATCCCACGGGAAACGACTTGCTTCGTAGTGAGATTGAGCGAATCATCCGTGAGTTCGACGGGCTGGTGATACTGGATGAGGCTTATAACGACTTTTCGGAAGCGCCTTCTTTCTTGGAAGAATTGGACAAATATCCTAATCTGATTGTGCTCCAAACCTTTTCCAAAGCATGGGGATGTGCTGCCATACGCTTAGGCATGGCTTTTGCTTCGCAGGAAATCATTTCGATTTTCAGCAAAATAAAGTATCCTTATAATGTGAACCTGCTGACGCAGAAACAGGCGATAGAAATGTTACACCGTTACTATGAAATAGAGCGTTGGGTAAAAACATTGAAAGAGGAACGCGGAAACTTGGAAGAGGAGTTTGCGAAATTGCCTTGTACGGTGAAAATGTTTCCTTCTGATGCCAATTTCTTTTTGGTCCGCGTGACGGATGCGGTAAGGATTTATAATTATCTGGTAGGCGAAGGAATCATTGTGCGTAACCGTAATTCCGTATCGCTTTGCGGAAACTGTCTGCGGGTAACGGTAGGTACAAGAAACGAGAATGAGAGGTTGATTGAGGCGTTGAAGAAATATAAAGTATAAGGTATAAAGTATGAAGAAGGTACTTTTTATAGATCGTGACGGAACGTTGGTTATCGAGCCGCCTGTAGATTATCAGTTGGATTCGTTGGAGAAACTGGAGTTTTATCCGAAAGTGATGCGTAATCTTGGTTTTGTTCGCAGCAAACTGGATTTTGAGTTTGTAATGGTTACCAATCAGGACGGGTTGGGTACGGCATCTTTCCCGGAAGAAACTTTCTGGCTGGCACATAATCTGATGATGAAGACGTTGGAAGGGGAGGGAATTACGTTCGATGATATCTGCATAGACCGTAGCATGCCCGAAGATAATGCGCCGACCCGTAAGCCGCGTACCGGTATGCTGACGAAGTATCTCGACAGTCCCGAATACGACTTGGCAAATAGTTTTGTGATAGGTGACCGTCCTACGGATGTGGAGTTGGCGAAGAACCTGGGATGCCGTGCCATCCTCTTACAGGAAGATACGAATATGCTGAAACCGAAATCATCCGGTGGTGAAGCTGCCTGTGAGGGTTTGGAGGATATTTGTGTGTTGGCGACAAAGGATTGGGATAAGGTCACTGAATTTCTTTTTGCGGGCGAACGGAAAGCGGAAGTGCGCCGTACCACGAAAGAAACTGATATTTATGTAGCTGTAAATTTAGACGGTAACGGCCATTGTGATATTCACACCGGGCTTGGCTTTTTCGACCATATGCTGGAACAGATAGGCAAGCATGGCGGTATGGACCTGACGATTCATGTAAAAGGTGATTTGGAAGTGGACGAGCACCACACGATAGAAGATACTGCCCTCGCTTTGGGCGAGTGCCTGTACCAGGCTTTGGGCAACAAACGCGGCATAGAGCGTTACGGGTACGCACTGCCCATGGACGATTGTCTGTGTCAGGTATGCTTGGATTTCGGCGGGCGTCCCTGGTTGGTATGGGATGCCGAGTTCAAGCGTGAGAAAATAGGAGAGATGCCTACGGAAATGTTCCTGCACTTCTTTAAGTCGTTAAGCGATGCAGCCAAGATGAATCTTAATATCAAAGCGGAAGGACAGAATGAACACCATAAGATAGAGGGAATCTTCAAAGCCTTGGCAAGAGCCTTGAAAATGGCTGTGAAACGTGATATCTATCACTATGAATTACCAAGCTCGAAGGGGGTGCTGTAAACGCTATTTTAGTGAGTTCAAGGCTGAAAGCCTTTTATCATACAGCCGGGGTAACACCCCGGGAATATATGTACGGTTAATGTTACGCCCTGTAAGGGCAAAAGACTTATATGCATAGCTTTTACTCTTACAAGACTCAGAATATGTAAAGGAGCTTTTATCCGGTGCGTTACCCGGAATTGCATGATAAAAGCTTTTCAACCTTAAAGACTGCCGGATCATTATTAACCGTCCGCAAACGAACAGGGGGAGTGTCCGATTTCGGACACTCCCCCTTGCGTAATACCTTCCTGTCCGCTTGGCACACTCTTTGCTTTTCTATCAGCGATAATTTTAAAGACCGAACATGAAAAAGAATATTTTACTCGCCGCCTGTTTCTTGATGCCTCTGATTGCATCGGCACAAAATGATACTCTGACGCACGAACGCGACATAACCCTGGCAGAAGCCATCGCATTGGCACGTACCCAGTCTGTAGATGCCGCGGTGGCGCTCAACGAGTTGAAAACAGCCTATTGGGAATACCGTACCTTCCGTGCAGACCTGTTGCCCGAAGTAAACTTTACAGGAACATTACCCAATTATAACAAGTCGTACAGCACCTATCAGAATTCTGACGGTTCTTATAGCTTTGTCCGTAACAATACATTGGGGCTGTCCGGTGCGCTCTCTATCGACCAGAATATCTGGTTCACAGGCGGTAAACTGTCGTTGGCCTCTTCCCTTGATTACATCAAGCAATTGGGTTCCGGCGGTGACAAACAGTTTATGTCCGTGCCCGTAAGCCTTGAATTGACGCAGCCTATATTCGGCGTGAACAGTTTGAAGTGGAACCGCCGTATCGAGCCGGTCCGGTATGCGGAGGCAAAAGCTTCCTTTATTTCCGCGACGGAAGAAGTAACGATGAAAACCATTACTTATTTCTTCGAGCTATTATTGGCCAAGGAAGCGCTTGCCACAGCGCAGCAAAACAAAGCGAACTCAGACCGCCTTTATGAAGTGGCCATTGCCAAACGCAAAATGGGACAGATTTCAGAAAACGACCTGTTGCAGCTCAAACTGAACTCCCTGCAAGGCAAAGCCGATGTAACCGAAGCCGAAAGCACCCTGAACGCCAAAATGTTCCAGCTGCGTTCATTCCTCGGCGTGTCGGAGAGCGAGGGACTGAACCCCGTGATACCCGCTTCCGTTTCGGGTATTAAAATGGACTATGACCGTGTCCTGAACAAAGCTTTGGAACGCAACTCGTTTGCTCAGAATATACGCCGCCGCCAGTTGGAAGCAGATTATGAAGTGGCTACGGCACGTGGAAATTTAAGGAGTATAGACTTGTTTGCCAGCGTTGGCTATACAGGACAAAACTATGAGTTCTCCTCTGCCTATCAGAATTTGCTGGATAACCAGATTGTCAAAGTCGGTGTAAAAATACCTATCCTCGACTGGGGAAAACGTCGTGGCAAGGTGAGGGTGGCCAAGAGCAACCGTGAAGTGGTACTTTCCAAAATCCGCCAGGAACAAATGGATTTCAATCAGGACATCTTCTTGCTGGTGGCAAACTTCAATAACCAAGCCCAACAACTGGAAATAGCCGAAGAAGCCGACCTGATAGCCGAGAAACGTTACAAGACCAGTGTGGAGACTTTTATGATTGGTAAAATAAGTACCCTCGACCTCAACGATGCGCAGAACTCCAAAGACGAAGCCCGGCAGAAACACATCTCCGAACTTTATTACTATTGGTATTATTTCTATCAACTCCGCAGCCTGACTCTTTGGGATTTTGAACGGAACGCGGAGTTGGAAGCCGACTTTGAAGATATAATCAAAGGTTGATTCCGGTCAAACCATACCGAATTGTACGATTATAAGGGAAAAAACAAAAAAATAGTGCAAATCTGTATGAGCTGTGGTGAAAAAACTTACTTTTGCAAGCAATTAACTACAAAATGCTATGATACTGATAGTCGATGATGATAGTGCCGTACGTTCTTCGCTCAGTTTTATGTTGAAGCGTGCCGGTTATGAGGTAAAAACAGCTCCGGGTCCCCGTGAAGCAATGGATATGGTTCGTGCGGAATCTCCCGCACTGATATTGATGGATATGAACTTTACGCTCTCCACTACCGGCGAAGAGGGACTTACGCTATTGAAACAGGTAAAGGTGTTCCGTCCCGACGTACCCGTTATACTGATGACGGCATGGGGAAGCATCCAACTTGCCGTACAGGGTATGCAGGCGGGCGCTTTCGACTTTATTACCAAGCCGTGGAACAATGCCGCCCTTTTGCAGCGTATCGAAACCGCTTTGGAATTGAGTGCCGCTCCGAAAGACGTGCCGGAAGAGCAGGCGGAAGGTTTGAACCGCAGCCACATCATAGGGAAATCACAAGGGTTGATGGAGGTGCTGAATACCGTGGCCCGCATAGCCCGTACCAACGCTTCCGTACTCATTACCGGTGAGAGCGGTACAGGTAAGGAGCTGATAGCCGAGGCCATCCACATCAACAGCCAGCGCACCAAACAGCCTTTCGTGAAAGTCAATCTCGGCGGTATTTCGCAGAGTTTGTTCGAGAGCGAGATGTTCGGTCATAAGAAAGGTGCTTTTACCGATGCGAGCGCCGACCGTATAGGTCGTTTTGAGTTGGCCAACAAAGGTACTATCTTTCTGGATGAAATAGGTGATTTGGATTTGTCCTGTCAGGTTAAACTGTTGCGTGTACTTCAAGACCAGACATTTGAAGTGCTGGGCGACAGCCGTCCGCGCAAAGTGGATGTACGTGTAGTCTCCGCCACCAATGCCGATTTGCGTAAAATGGTTTCCGAGCGTACATTCCGTGAAGACCTTTTCTACCGTATCAATCTGATAACCGTAAAACTGCCCGCCTTGCGCGAACGCCGTGAGGATATTCCTCTGTTGGCACGCCACTTTGCCGATCGCCAGGCTGCCGTAAACGGTTTGCCGCATACCGAATTTTCGGCGGACGCGCTGAACTTCCTTTCCCGCCTGCCTTATTCGGGTAATATCCGTGAATTGAAAAATCTGGTGGAACGTACCATTCTTGTCAGCGGAAAACAGACTTTGGACGCCTCTGATTTTGAATCACAATATCAACGCCATGACGAACCCGTAAAAGCCGCCGAGGGTACGTCCTTTGCCGGCATGACGCTGGACGAAATAGAGCGGCAGACTATCCTGCAGGCTTTGGAACAGCATAAAGGTAATCTCAGCCAGGTTGCATTGGCGTTGGGCATCAGCAGAGCCGCACTGTACAGGCGGTTGGAAAAATATAAAATAGCGGTTAGCGATTAGGGATTAGCGGTTAGTGATTAGCGATAAGTGTTTATTCGTTTAAATCCTAACAGTTAATCGTTGACTGCTAATCTCTAATCACTAACCTCTAATCTCTAATCTCTAATCTCTAATCTCTAATCCCTAATCACTAACCTCTAATCACTAATCCCTAACCGCTAACCCCTAATCTCTTACTTACGTGCGTATTAAATTTTACTTTTTTATTCTTGTATTGTTTTTGTTCGGGCTGGGTGGAGCGTTGATATACCTGGCAGGCAAAATGCAAACCGCTCATCTATATGTTGTGGAGGGCATCATCGCGTTTATACTTATCTATCTGGTGGTGTTCTACCGTAAGATTGTCAAGCCGATGGACACGATAGGAAGTGGTATGGAGTTGTTGCGCGAACAGGATTTCAGCAGTCGGCTCAGTCAGGTGGGACAGTATGAGGCCGACCGTATCGTGAACGTCTTCAACCGTATGATGGAGCAACTTAAGAACGAGCGTCTGCGTATGCGCGAGCAGAACCATTTTCTTGATTTGCTGATTCAGGCATCGCCTATGGGCGTTATCATTATGACGCTGGACGGTGAGGTATCGCAGCTCAATCCGATGGCCGTGAAAATGCTGGGCGTTCGGCTGGAAGAAGCGCAGAACAAGAAACTGGAGAAGATTGATTCGCCTTTGGCGGAAGAGCTGGCATCCATTCCTAAAGAAGCAACTTCCGTAGTGCGGCTGAACGACTCGAATATTTATAAGTGTACCCATTCCTCGTTTATCGACCGAGGATTCAAGCATCCTTTCTTTCTGATAGAACGTATGACGGACGAAGTGATGAAAGCGGAAAAGCGCGCATACGAAAAAGTTATCCGCATGATTGCCCACGAAGTGAACAATACCACGGCCGGCATTACCTCTACTTTGGATACGGTGGAACAGGCCCTCTCTACGGAAGAAGGCATGGATGACATTTGCGATGTAATGCGTGTATGTACGGAACGTTGTTTTTCTATGAGCCGCTTCATTACCCGCTTTGCAGATGTGGTGAAGATTCCCGAGCCTACGGTGGCGCCGGTTCAGCTGAATGAATTGGTATCCATGTGCAAGCGTTTCATGGAAGGAATGTGCAACGACCGTAACATTATTCTCCGCTTGGAATGCGACCCTGAAGTAGGACAGGTTCGTCTGGATGCTTCACTGTTCGAGCAGGTTTTGGTAAATATCATCAAGAATGCTGCCGAAAGTATAGAGGGCGCCGGCGAAGCGGCAGGCAAGCAAGGTGAAATAACGGTAAGGACCACTGCCCCCGCTTTCATAGAAATCGTTGACAATGGTCCCGGAATCAGTAAAGAGACCGAAGCTAAACTCTTCAGTCCCTTCTTCTCCACCAAGCCGAACGGGCAGGGGATTGGCCTGGTGTTTATCAGGGAAGTGCTGAGCCGTCATGGTTGTACATTCTCTCTGCGCACGTACAATGATGGATTGACCCGCTTCCGAATCTTATTTAATTGAGAATTGAGAATTAAAAATTGAGAAATGGCTGCGCTGTCATGCTGCATAGTATTTTTTAATTTTTAATTCTCAATTCTCAATTAAATAAGATTTTTCTCCCATTCTTTTGCGTACTCATCCAATATCCGCTTGATGCCTTGGCCGATTGTGACGTAATCGTTCTCATTCAGATTGGCAAGGGAAGCACGCACGCTCCATTCAGGTCCGTCGAAGCCGCCGCCGTTCAGAAGTACCAAAGAGGTTTCTTGAGCAAGGCGGAATACTACGTTCAGCGGACTGTACGTCTTTTTGAGGTATTCCACGAACTTGTCTCCATAGAACTTTTTGGCCCAGACCAGCATGTCGATTTCCGTATAGTAGCCCACCCGTAAGGGGTCTTCCACTAATGTAAATCCGGTATTGTCCCAAAGAGTCTGCAAACGGCGCCGGATGATTTCCTGCATCTTCTGCTTGTATTTGTTCTCCTTGTCCAGCAAGGCGAAAGCGGCGAATAAACTCATCTGCATCTGTTGCGGCAATGAAAGCCCTGCCGTATGGTTCAAGGCTACCTGACGGCTGTCCGCTACCATGCGGTCAATGAACTTCAACTTTTCGGGATGCAGGGTCAGTGTGGCATAACGGTGATTGAGTGCTTCGCGCTTATCTTTCGGCAATCGGGATATCTGCCTGTCGAATACATTGTACTCGTGCAACGCTATGACGGCGTTGCGCCAGCCGGTGGCTCCGAAATACTTGGAGAAAGAATACACGCAAAGCGTGTTGTACGGAATTTCTGCCATGAAGGAACGGAAATGCGGGCTGAAGGTGCCGTACACATCGTCCGTAATAATCATCAGGTTGGGATTGTCTTCCTTTACGATGGTTACGATGCGCGCCATTGTTTCGGGACTGAGCGTATAGCTGGGCGGGTTGCTCGGATTGGTGACGAACAATGCCTTTATCGCCGGATTTTTCAGTCTGTCAATATCCTCGTCGCTGTATTGCCACAGGTGCAGCCCGTCTTGGCTCATGCGGTTGGCATGCAGTTCGGTCACCTTAAACCGGTAGCGGTTCAGCTGGGGAATCTCTATATAAGGTGTAAAGGCGGGAACCATGAGGGCGATGCCGTCACCTTTGTTCAGTAGGAAATTCTCTTGCAGGGAATCGAAGATATAGCACATGGCGGCTGTTCCGCCTTCGGTGGCAAACAGGTCGAAAGCTCCGCGTGGCGGACGGTTGTCGCACATTTCCTGATTCAGGTAGTCGCATACCAGCATTTCGGTGAATCTTAGGATACGGTCGGGCACAGGATATTGGTCGCCTATGACACTCTCCGCCCATTCGTGAACAAGGCTGTCCGGGTCGACAGCATGCTGCATCAGCATATAGTTGTAGGTTTGTTCCAGCAATTTGGCTCCGGGCTGATAGGTGTTGCTTTTGAGGAATTGCTCGAAACGAGAGGCAATGCCTTGTTTTTCGGGGATGCCGGCAATACCTTCGGGAAGGAACATGACGTGACGGCATTCTTCCAGCCCGAACTTTCCCAAGAGGAAAAAGGCCTCGCGTGGAGTGGTTGCAATCCAGTTAGGATTACCGCGCCCGGCGTTCAACATGGTACGGGCTGTTTTTTTCAGACTTTCATCTGCCATGTCGATAAGACGGTTTTTCAGCTCGAAGGGGCTGATATTCTCCATCTTTTTTTCTAAAAGTTTTGTATCCATATAATCTGAAGTTTTTAAGTTTTCTTTATTCTGAAAATAAGTTCTTTTTATTCTGATAAGAAGCTCTCTTTGTTTTGAAAGTCAGCTCTTTTTGTTCTGAAAATCAGTTCTCTTTGTTCTGAAAGTCAGTTCTCTTTGTTTCGAAAGTCAGTTCTCTTTGTTTCGAAAATCAGCTCTCTTTGTTCCGATAAATTGTTGCACGTCTGTCATTCCTAAGGCTGAAAGCCTTTTATCATGCAGCCCGGGGTAACACCCCGGGAATGTGAATATGGCTAACATTGCGCCCTGTAGGGGCAAAATCTTTGAATATTATCTTTTGCCCTTACAGGGCGCAGAATGCTGAGGACATTTATTTATTCACTAATACTTACGCTGAGAATAATTCATGCAATAACTGAAAACTATTCGTACAACAGCCGGGTTGTTTTCTTACGACGGCTGTTGAATTATCATACAACTGCTGTGAAGTTATCTTACAACAGCCGTTGTAAGATAAGATTGCATTGTTTTGCAGATCAGTATCCTAATTGCAGGCCGTTGATTCATAGCGCTTTGATACGTTAAATCAGTAGGACGATAACCACTCCCCATATAATCAGCAAGGTGTTGCCTACTGCATACGTCACTGTATAGCCCAGTGCGGGCGTTTCACTCTCTACGGCATCTTGTATGGCTCCGAGGGCCGCCGTGGTAGTTCTTGCGCCTGCACAACACCCCAGCGCGATGGCAGGGTGAAACTTGAACAGATACCTTGCCAGCAACAGTCCGATAATCAAGGGGAGAGTGGTGGCTGCCGCGCCCACAAGGAACAGGCTGATGCCTACGTCATGGAAGCCCTGTACGAAACTGGGACCTGCCGATATACCTACTACGGCGATAAACATATTCAGCCCCACATTATTCAGTACCCATTGCGAGGGTTCGGGAATACGTCCGAAAGTGGGGTGCTTGCTGCGCAGCCAACCGAAGACCAATCCCGCTATCAATGCTCCGCCGCTGGTGCTCAGGCTGATTGGCACTCCGCCGATGTGAACGGACAATGCGCCGAACAGTCCGCCTGCAAGGATGCCGAGCCCTACGAAAATCATATCTGTCTGGTTGGTAGGACGGTCTATATAACCCAAACGTCTGGCGGCGGCTTCCACTTCCTGTCTGGTTCCCACTACTTCTACCACATCGCCGGCATCTACTGTGGTCTGTGCCATGACGGGGATGTCGATGCCCGCACGCTTGATGCTGCGGATGCTGACGCCGTGCATGAACTTCTCACCGCGGATTGCCGAAACGGTTTTTCCGGCAAAAGTCTTTTTGGTTATCATGACGGGCAGTCTTTCGGCAGGGAAGTCCAGTAATTGCTGGTCTTGTATTTCAGGCCCTATCCAGTCCTCTTCACCGATGACGTACTCCCGGCGTCCGCTCAGTACGACTTCATCTCCTATCTCCAGTTGCACGTTGGGACTGACTTCGCAGATAGTGCCCGCCTTGCGTATTCGTTCCACAAACAGACGCTTGTCCTGTTGCTGGAAGTATACTTCGAGGTCTATGACCCTTTTCCCGTTTTTGAACCATTCGTTTTCGATGCGGTAGGCGCGGAAAGTGACGGGGCGCGCGGCGTGCATGAAGCCGGGCTCGTCTGCCTGGGAGTTACCCATGCGGGCTTCCAAATCCTTGCAGGCGGCTTTTACCTTATCCAGCCCGCCCAGCATTTTCGGTCCGATGGACGACAGCACCCAGGCCGAGCCGGCGGTACCGAAAATGTAGGTTACGGCATAAGACACCGGAATGATGTTGACGTAACTCTGCCGTTGAGCTTCGTCCAGCCCCATATTGGCCATTGTATCTTCCGCTACGCCGATGACGGCGGATATGGTTTGCGAGCCGGCAAGCAGCCCCGCCGCTTCTCCCATGTTATATCCCATGAGCAAGGCAAGCAGCCAGGTCACTCCCAGAACGGATACGCACATCAGCACTGCAAAGGCCACTTGCGGCAATCCGTCTTTCTTCAGTCCGCGGAAAAACTGCGGGCCTACCTTGTAGCCAACGGCAAACAGGAACAGCAAGAAAAATACCGACTTGATCGGGCCGGGTACGGCAATATCCAGCTGGCCTACCACTACACCTACCAACAGCACGCTGGTGACGGTTCCTAAAGTGAACTTGCCGATGCGCAGCCTGCCCAGCCAGAACCCCAGGAAGATGGTGAGGAAAATGGCTAATTCGGGACGTTCCCTGAGTTGATTGAAAATCCATTCCATAATTAAGTATTTAGGTCTGTTTGTACGTCTTTTGCAAGTCGTTTTTGCTATACAACGGGTTTTAACGGGAAGTGTTTTGAATAAAAGTGGTTTTTTAGAACATTTATTCCGCAAAACCGAACTTTTAGAAAAAGTTTTCTTCCGTACCTTTGCGCACTGAATGATAGATAGGTAAGGTATGAGGTTGTTTATTAGGGTATTTCTGCTGATGCAGATAATTGCGGTTCCCTTGAGGGCGCAATATGTGGTGCAAGGTGTTGTCACTGATTCGCTGACGCGGGAACCGTTGCCGTATACCTCGGTCTATCTGAAAGGAACCACAGAGGGGGGAATGACTGATGACAGGGGAGTATTTTCTTTCAAAACCTATCGCCCGGAAGCACGGCTGGTAATCTCGGCTGTGGGATACAATGAATACACCCGGTTGATTCATCCGGCACGCGGGGAGCGTATAAAAGTTGCGCTCGCTCCTGCCACTTACGCGCTGAACGAGGTGGTGGTGAAGCCGAAGCGCGAGCGCTACAAAAAGAAGGATAACCCGGCTGTGGAGTTTGTGCGGAAGATGATAGAGCATAAGGACGATTATTCTCCGGATGAGCGCGACTTCTGGCAGCGCGAGCGTTATGAAAAAATGACATTTGCCATCAACAACTTCGATAGTGTGAAGCAACAGAAGTGGCTGTACCGTAAGTTTAAGTTCCTGACCGATTATGTAGATACCTCCGCCGTTACCGGAAAACCCGTATTGGCGGTGTCCAACCGTGAGCTGCTGGCCACGGATTATTACCGCAAGTCGCCCCGTAGCGAAAAGCAATGGGTAAAGGCGCGGCGGCAGGCGGGAGTGGACGAAATGCTGTCACAGCAAGGTATGGAGCAGGCTATCAGCGTCACCATGACGGATGTGGATATTTACCGGAACAATATAACGCTGTTTACCAATAAGTTCGTCAGTCCGCTATCCTCTATGGGGCCTTCGTTCTACAAGTATTACCTGATGGATACGCTGACCGTTGCCGGGAAGCCTTGCGTAGACCTGACTTTCGTGCCCTTCAATTCCGAGTCGTTCGGCTTTACGGGACATCTGTACGTCATGCTGGACAGTACGTATTTCGTGCGTCGCGTCGTGATGAACTTTCCTCAGAAAATCAATCTGAACTTTGTGGACTACATGAAGATAGAACAGAATTTTGACCGTGCTGAGGACGGTACAAGGCAGCTTATGAATGAAAGTATCACGACGGAGTTCAAATTGGTGGATAACAGCGACGGTATCTATGCCAAGCGGGATGTCTATTATCAGGACTATGTCTACGAACCCGCCGCCGATGCTTTACAGGCATTCCGAAAGCCCGAGAAAGTGATTGAGGGTATGGACGCTTCCGCTCATTCCGATGCCTACTGGGACGCCAACCGGCTTGCGGAAGTGAGCAGGAAGGAGACTTCCGTAGACAAGATGATGGCGCAACTGCGTAGCTATCCGGTTTATTATTGGACGGAGAAAGTGCTGAAAGTATTGTTTACGGGCTATATCCCGGCTCCCAAAGAGAAAGCTCCGTTGTTCTATATCGGCATGATGAATACCACCATCAGCGGCAATGTGCTGGAAGGAGTACGTGTGCGTGCCGGCGGAATGACGACAGCCTGGCTTAATCCGCATTTGTTCGGCAGGGGATATGTGGCGTACGGCTTTCGTGATGAACGCGTGAAAGGATTGGCGGAACTGGAATATTCTTTCCATAAGAAAAAAGAGTATGCCAACGAGTTTCCGATTCACTCCTTGAAACTTCGTTATCTGTCCGATGTCAACCAGTACGGGCAACATTATCTCTATACCAGTCAGGATAATGTCTTCCTGGCCTTGAAACGCCAGAAGGACGACCGTATCGGCTATCAGCGGAAAGCGGAACTGACGTATACGAACGAGTTTCATTCGGGCTTTTCTTTTCAGCTGACCACGCGTTTGCGGAAAGATGAGTCTTCGCGTCTTATTCCTTTCGTGAAGCAGGATGCCGGAGATGAGTTTGTAAAAAGTATTTCTACCAGCGAACTGGAACTGAAGTTACGCTATGCCCCTAACGAAAAATTCTTCCAGACGCAATGGAACCGTTTTCCGGTGTCTTTGGACGCTCCGGTCTTTACGCTGACGCATACCATGGCGGCTAAAGGGGTGCTGGGAGGAGATTATGCTTATCATTATACGGAGGCGGGCTTCCAGAAACGTTTCTGGTTTTCGGTTTTCGGCTATACGGATGTTATACTGAAAGCAGGCAAGGTGTGGAATAAAGTGCCTTTCCCGCTGCTAATCATTCCCAATGCCAACCTGTCTTACACTATTCAGCCGGAGTCTTACTCGCTGATGAATGCAATGGAATTTATGAACGATGAATACGCTTCGTGGGACGTGACTTACTTCTTGAACGGTTTTCTTTTCAACCGCATTCCGTTGTTGAAAAAACTGAAATGGCGTGAAGTGTTGTCCTGCCGGGGAATTTATGGAAATCTGAGTGACAAAAACAATCCGGAATTCAGTGAAGGATTATTCGCCTTTCCGGCAGGAAGCACTACCATGGGACATACTCCGTACGTAGAAGTCGGAGTAGGTATAGAGAACATTTTGAAAGTGCTCCGGGTGGATTATGTATGGCGTTTAACTTACCGGGATTTACCGAATATTGATAAATCCGGGCTTAGAATCAGTCTGCACATGACATTTTAACTTAAATCTTACTAACAGAACATTAAATCGGATAAAATGACTAATCCAAATTGGGCAAAATACCCTAAATTTGAGCAATTTTTTAAACTCTAAATAATACAATGGCAATGAAAGAAAACATTAAGCCGGCAACCGGTCGTTTGGGCGTACTGGTAGTCGGAGTAGGTGGTGCGGTTGCAACCACTATGATTACAGGTACATTAGCAGCCCGTAAGGGTTTGGCAAAAGCTATAGGCTCAATCGCACAAATGGCTACTATGCGTATGCAGGACGGCAAAGAACATCTGATTAAGGATGTGGTGCCTTTGGTTGATTTGAACGATATCGTGTTCGGCGGTTGGGATATTTTCGCTGACGATGCGTATGAAGCCGCAATGTATGCGGAGGTTTTGAAAGAAAAGGACTTGAACCTCGTAAAAGATGAGTTAAAGGCCATCAAACCCATGCCTGCCGCTTTTGACCACAATTTCGCAAAACGTCTGAACGGTACGCATATCAAGAATGCCGCTACACGTTGGGACATGGTGGAACAGCTGCGTGAGGATATCCGTACTTTCAAGGCAAACAATAACTGCGACCGTATCGCTGTGTTGTGGGCTGCAAGTACTGAAATTTATGTTCCTCTGTCGGAAGAGCACAAGTCTCTCGCCGCTTTGGAAAAAGCCATGAAGGAAAACAACACGGAAGTTATTTCTCCGAGTATGTGCTACGCTTACGCTGCAATCGCAGAAGGCGCTCCGTTCATCATGGGCGCTCCTAACCTGTGCGTAGATACTCCGGCCATGTGGGAGTTCTCCAAGAAAATGAATGTGCCTATTTCCGGTAAGGACTTCAAGAGCGGCCAGACTTTGATGAAGACTGTACTCGCTCCGATGTTCAAGACCCGTATGCTGGGTGTAAGCGGATGGTTCTCTACCAATATCTTGGGCAACCGTGACGGCGAAGTTCTTGACCAGCCGGAAAACTTCAAGACAAAAGAAGTCAGCAAACTGTCTGTTATCGACAATATCTTCGAACCTGAGAAATTCCCCGATTTGTACGGTGACGTATATCACAAAGTACGTATCAACTATTATCCGCCCCGTAAGGACAACAAGGAAGCATGGGATAATATCGATATCTTCGGCTGGATGGGTTATCCGATGGAAATCAAGGTTAACTTCCTGTGCCGCGACTCTATCTTGGCGGCTCCTATCGCACTCGACCTGGTTATCTTCAGCGACCTCGCTTTGCGTGCCGGTATGTGCGGTATCCAGACTTGGCTGTCATTCTTCTGCAAGAGCCCGATGCACGACTTTGAACATGAGCCGGTACACGACTTGTTCCAACAGTGGAGAATGGTGAAAGAAACTCTCCGTAACATGGTAGGTGAAACTGCACCGAGCTATTTGGACTAAAATAAGAAAGTGGTAAGGTTATAAAAGTGATAAGGCGATAGGGTGATAAGTAAGTTTCGTTTTGAGATTTCATCACTCTACTGCCTTACCACTTTTATCGCTTTATCACCCTATCACATTATCACCCTTTTATCATCTTTTTTATCAATGAAGAAACCCTCTTTTTTCCCGATTCTCATCGGTACGGGCTTCGGTTCGGGCTTTTCTCCTTTCGCTCCGGGTACGGCGGGCGCTTTGCTGGCTGCGCTTATCTGGTTCGGATTATCTTTCATTGTTTCGGAAATATGCCTGATATGGCTGACGGTAGTTCTTGTTCTTGTCTTTACGGTAATGGGGATATGGGCCACCAATCGTCTTGAACCTTGCTGGGGGGAAGACCCTTCTCGTGTGGTGGTGGACGAGATGGTGGGAGTATGGATTGCATTGCTGGCTGCACCGTCAGGGAATGTGTGGTATGCGTTGGGAGCTTTTGCTCTTTTTCGTCTGTTCGACATTTTTAAGCCGTTGGGAATCCGTCGCATGGAAAGTTTTCCTGGCGGATTTGGAGTGATGATGGATGATATCTTGGCGGGAATTTATAGCTTTGTAGTCTTAATCGGAGTAAGATGGCTGATAGGCTGAAAGAAATATCGGGATTTGCAGGTTGGCGTCATGCTGTTTGGGTCTTTGTGAAGGCCCAGCTTTCGTCGTATGTGGCAAGTCTTGTGGATTTTCTTGTGACCATTCTGCTGGTTAAACTATCCGGACTTTTTTATTTGTACGCTACTTTCTTAGGCTCCGTGGCCGGCGGCACGGTGAATTGCGTCATTAACTACGGCTGGGTGTTTCATGCGGACGACTGTAAAAAAACGCACGTTGCGCTGAAATATCTTTTTGTCTGGGGAGGTAGTATTTTATTGAATACATGGGGCACATTTGCCCTGACGGAGTGGTTGACGGGCATGCACTGGGTGGACGGATTGCTGGGACATTACATAAACGATGTGTTTATTCTGTCCAAAGTAATCGTAGCCGTTCTGGTGGCGTTTTTCTGGAACTATCATCTGCAACGGGTATTCGTATATCGCAATCATAATTTCAGAAAATTTATACGACAATATTTTAGAGACTAAATAGAACTGATATGAATTATAGAGATTGGCTGCAACAGTTGATTTATAAGATTATAAATCCGGTTGTGCATGGCATGATTAAGGTGGGCATTACGCCTAATTTTATTACTACCACCGGACTGGTGATGAACATTGTGGCTGCGTGCGTATTTGTGTATGCGGGTGTGTATAAACCGGGTGAACCGGCCTATGTGGGTTGGGGAGGAGGAATCGTTCTCTTTGCCGGTTTGTTTGACATGATGGACGGGCGTGTGGCGCGTGTAGGCAATATGTCTTCCACGTTTGGCGCATTGTATGACTCGGTGCTCGACCGTTATAGCGAGATGGTGACGTTGTTCGGTATCTTCTATTATCTGATTTTGCAAGGTTATCTGTGGGGCTCGATGATAACTTTTGTCGCGTTGATAGGTTCGCTTATGGTGAGTTATGTGCGCGCACGTGCCGAAGGACTGGGGCTGGAGTGTAAAGTAGGTTTCATGCAACGCCCCGAGCGTGTGGTGCTGACCAGTCTTGGCGCTTTGTTCTGCGGTATTTTCGGAGATTGCAAGGCATTCGACCCCATGTTGATACTGATTGTTCCGATGGCTGTGATAGCTGTTCTTGCCAATTTGACGGCATTTGCGCGTATTGCGCATTGCCATAAATTATTAAAGAAGCAATGATGAAAAAGAATATTTTTCCTTCTGTCAAAGAAGCGCTGCCCGTTGCTGTCGTTACGGTGCTGTTCTTGTTGTTGACGGCCGTGTGTATAGGGCTCCGTACAGAGCATCTTCTGATGGCGGGTCTGTTTCTGGTACTCTTCTTTGCGGGGAAAACAACCCGTAAATTGGCGGTGGCGCTACTTCCTTTTATCATCTTTGGCATTTCTTACGACTGGATGCGGGTATATCCCAATTATGAGGTGAATCCTATTGATGTACAGGGATTGTATGAGGCGGAGAAGTCATTGTTCGGTATCTCGATTGATGGAGCAACGTTGATTCCCTGTGAGTATTTTGCGCAGAATCACTGTACGATAGGCGATTTCCTTGCAGGTATATTCTATCTTTGCTGGGTTCCTGTTCCTATTGCGTTCGGCTTGTGGCTTTATCTGAAAGGCGAGCGTAAGGTGTACCTTCGTTTTGCCATGGTCTTTCTGTTGGTAAATCTTATCGGATTTGCCGGATATTACATCCATCCGGCAGCACCACCCTGGTATGCCATGAACTACGGCTTTGAGCCGATTCTCGATACTCCGGGTAATGTAGCGGGGTTGGGACGTTTTGACGAACTGCTGGGATGTTCTGTCTTTCATTCCATTTATGGGCGGAATGCCAATGTGTTTGCCGCTGTTCCTTCATTGCATGCTGCTTATATGGTGGTAGCGGTAGCGTATGCTGTTATGGGGTGTTGTAAAAAATGGCTGATAGCTTTGTTCTCTGTTATCATGGTGGGTATCTGGTGGACGGCCGTTTATTCCGGTCATCATTATCTGATTGACGTGATGTTGGGCATTTCCTGTGCTCTGCTGGGGATTCTGCTATTTGAGCGGGGATTGATGAAATGGGGGGCGTTCAAACGTTTCTTTGAGAGATACAGTCAATATATAAAATGATAATACAAGTATGAATAATTTTGTCTTTTACAGTCCTACGGAGTTTGTTTTCGGCAAGGAGACGGAAATGCAGGTCGGTACTTTGGCCGGTAAGTATGGAGCACGGAAAGTGATGATTGTATATGGCGGCGGTTCCGTGGTGCGAAGCGGATTGTTGGACAGGGTGAAGCAATCTTTGCGGGAAGCCGGTATTCAGTATTGTGAAATGGGTGGCGTACAGCCTAATCCGGTGGATACAAAGGTGTATGAGGGGATTGAACTTTGCCGTCGTGAACAGGCTGATTTACTGCTCCCCGTAGGAGGCGGCTCTGTGATTGACACGGCAAAGGCTATTGCTGCCGGTGTGCCTTATGAAGGTGATTTTTGGGATTTCTTTATAGGTAAGGCGAAAGTGGTGAAAGCGTTGAAAGTTGCCGTTGTTCTGACGATTCCCGCTGCGGGTAGCGAGGGTTCGGGCAACTCGGTTATCACGAAAGTGGATACCTTGCAAAAACTGAGCTTGCGTGTGCCGGAACTGTTGCGCCCGGTTTTTTCCATTATGAATCCCGAATTGACTTATACATTGCCGCCTTTTCAAACGGCTTGCGGTATCGCCGATATGATGGTGCATATCATGGAGCGTTATTTCACTAATACGCAGGATGTGGAAATAAGCGATCGTCTTTGTGAGGGTACGCTGACGGCTATCATTAAAGAAGCTTATCGCATCAAGCGGAATCCGGAAGATTATGGCGCACGTGCCAATATAATGTGGTGCGGAACGATAGCTCATAACGGAACTTGCGGCGTAGGTTGTGAGGAAGACTGGGCTTCGCACTTTTTGGAGCATGAAGTCAGTGCGATTTATAACGTTACGCATGGAGCAGGATTGTCTGTGATAGTTCCGGCATGGATGACTTTTATGGCTGGACATAATCCGAAAAAGATAGCCCAATTTGCCAACCGTGTTTTCGGTATTCCCGAATCAGAGGATTTGGAAGAGATGGCTTTGGCCGGAGTGTCCCGTTTGAAGCATTTTTTCCGCTTTATAGGACTACCGGTTAATTTTAAGGAACTGGGTATTGAGGAGCCCGATATAGACCGCCTGGCGGATAGCCTGCATCGCAATAAAGGAGAGTTTGTGGGCAATTATGTGAAACTGACAAAACAGGACAGCAAGGAAATCTACCGTCTGGCATTGTGATAATGAACAAAAAAACGGCGAAGTGTTTATCTGACTTCGCCGTTTTTTTATTTGATTTCGATTTCTTCCTTCATATCAATCTCTTCTCCTTGCGGATCGTAGAAGATATACTCCAGAAACGCTAATTTCTGACTTGGAATAATCTTGATTCCGAATCCGTATTTCATCTGCCATTTCCGTTTCAGTGAGAGAACTCCCTGATTGATGTAGGCAGCGATATACGGGTGGATGTGTAACGAGAATTTCTTTATCTTCAGTTTGTTGACAAGGTAGTCAATTTTACTCTCTAAGGTGTCCGTAAAGAGGATGGACGATTTAATAGTGCCTTTACCGAAACAGGTCGGACAGGTTTCCGTAGTATTCACATCCATTGCCGGGCGTACTCGCTGACGCGTGATTTGCATCAATCCGAATTTACTGAGCGGCAGGATATTGTGGCGTGCCCTGTCTTTCTGCATGTTGGCGCACATACGTTCGTAAAGCTTTTGTCTGTTTTCGGCTTCATTCATGTCAATGAAATCCACCACGATGATACCACCCATATCTCTTAGCCGCAATTGGCGTGCCAGCTCATCAGCGGCTCCCAGATTCACTTCCAGTGCGTTGGCTTCCTGCCCGTTGGCATTCTTGGTGCGGTTACCGCTGTTCACGTCTACTACGTGAAGCGCCTCAGTGTGCTCAATAATCAGGTAAGCTCCGCTTTTGTATGAAACGGTTTTGCCAAATGATGACTTTATCTGCTTGGTGATACCGAAATTGTCATAAATGGGAAGTTGACCTTTGTACAGTTTTACGATTCCTGCCCGTTCAGGGGCGATGAGTGTTACATAATCCTTGATTTCGTTGAAGACAGCTTCGTTGTTCACGTAGATGTTTTCGAAGGAAGGATTGAACAAGTCGCGCAATAAACCTACGGCACGGCTGGTTTCTTCGTAAATCAGTGTCGGATACTTGGTCGCTTTTTGTACTTTGGTAATAGCTTCTTCCCAATGTTTCAGTAATACTTTAAGCTCTCCGTCAAGCTCGGCTACGCGTTTTCCTTCGGCGACAGTGCGGACGATGACACCAAAATTCTTAGGCTTGATGCTCATCAGCAGTTGTTTGAGACGGGCGCGTTCTTCGCTCGATTTAATTTTTTGTGATACGGAAACCTTATCGTTGAAAGGAATTAGCACGAGATAGCGTCCGGCAAAAGAGAGCTCGGAAGTCAGGCGCGGTCCTTTGGTCGAGATAGGTTCCTTTACGATTTGCACCACTACTTCTTGTCCTACCTTGAGTGTATTGGATACTGTTCCGTCCTTTTCAAGATCGGGAAGTATGGTTGCTTTGGTAATTGGATTAAGCTTCTTTTTATCGCTTAAAGTCTGCTTTACGTATTTTTCTAACGAGTTAAATTGAGGACCTAAGTCCAGATAATGAAGAAAAGCGTCTTTCTCGTAACCCACGTCCACGAAGCAGGCATTCAGGCCCGGCATCAATTTCTTGACGCGTCCCAAATACATATTGCCCACAGAGAAGGAAATATTCCTTCCTTCGCTTTGAAGCTCTACCAGGCTTTTATCTTCGAGTAAAGCTATGGAGACCTCTTTGGGCTGTACGTCTACAACGAGTTCGCTTGTCACAATAATTTGCTTTTTACATTTTTATTATACAGATATTTTCTGTTCAGATTGACCGATACATCAATAGTTGTGTATTGATGTATCGGTTTGATACTTAAACAAAGAACAAACCCGCGAGACAATTAGCTTCACAAGTTTGTTCTTTATTTTGTCCTTCAGACTAAAAATTACTTTTTGCTTTTATGTCTGTTCTTTCTTAGTCTTTTTTTACGCTTGTGCGTAGACATTTTATGTCTTTTTTTCTTCTTTCCGCTTGGCATAGCTTCAAAATTTTATGGGTTAATACTAATTGTTTATTATTTTTTCACAGCAATGGTGAATGTCTTGGCAGGTTTAAAAGCCGGAATGTTGTGTTCCGGAATGATGATAGTAGTGTTCTTTGAGATGTTACGAGCTGTTTTCTGAGCTCTTTTCTTCACTACAAAACTACCAAACCCGCGGAGATAAACATTTTCATCTTTAGATAAAGATGCCTTCACTGCGTCCATGAACGCTTCAACGGTTGTAAGTACTGTGACTTTGTCAATTCCGGTGTTCTTTGTAATTTCGTTTACAATATCAGCTTTAGTCATTTTTTCTTAAAAAAAATATTATTACTATAGTTTTCTAATTTTTTGGACTGCAAATATATAGCTTTTTGGCGGCTCTAAAAAATATATTCTGGACATTTTTTGAAAAAAGTCAAAGCATTAAGCTTTGTTAGACTGAAAAACTGTATTTTTGTTCTTTCGAAAAAAGGACTGCATCCTTTTGGGGTATGGAACTATATATGAATAGATTGACTGAAATTTTATTGGATTGGTATGCGGACAATAAACGCGATTTGCCTTGGAGGGATACTGCCGATCCTTACCGGATATGGATTTCTGAGATTATTTTACAGCAGACGCGAGTGGCGCAAGGATATGAGTATTTTCTTCGTTTCATCCGCCGTTTTCCTGATGTGGAAACTTTGGCTTCGGCTTCGGAAGACGAGGTTTTGAAATATTGGCAGGGATTGGGATATTACTCTCGTGCCCGTAATCTGCATGCCGCTGCCAAGAGTATGAACGGTAAGTTTCCGGAAAGCTATCAGGAAGTCCGTGCCTTGAAAGGAGTAGGGGACTATACGGCTGCCGCTATTTGTTCCATAGCCTATAATATGCCTTATGCGGTAGTGGACGGAAATGTATATCGTGTGCTTTCCCGCTATTGGGGTATCGACACTCCTATTGACTCTACGGAAGGGAAGAAACTTTTTGCAGCTTTAGCCAATGAAATGCTTGATAAATCCCGGCCGGCTGCGTATAATCAAGCCATAATGGATTTCGGGGCTATTCAGTGTACGCCACAGTCGCCTAATTGTATGTTTTGCCCTTTGGCGGATAGTTGTACCGCTTTATCGAAAGGGCAGGTTATGCAGCTTCCCGTGAAGCAGCATAGGATAAAGACGTCTAACCGTTACTTTAATTATATATATGTACGCATGGGCGCGTGTACCTTTATACATAAACGAACGGCCGATGATATTTGGAAAAATTTGTTTGAGTTGCCATTGGTTGAAACAGACAGGGATTTATCGGAAGATGAGTTTTTGTCATCGGTTTCCTTTCGCTCACTTATGGCGGAGGGGGAGATACCGGAAGTACGTTCGGTGCTTCGGAATGTGAAACATGTTTTGTCTCATCGTGTGATTTATGCTAACTTTTATGAAGTTGTTTTGCCGGAGAATTCCCGTTCTTTTTCGGAATATCAGTGTATCGGAATGGAAGATTTGGAGCAATATCCGGTATCTCGTTTAGTACATGCTTTTTTGGAGAAGTATGTATAAAAGTTGGCTGTATTCTTGCATGATGTTGTTATTCTCGTTAATTTTGGCAACAAATTTTAAAGTTGAAAGCGTATGTCAGTAAATAAAGTGATATTATTAGGAAATGTAGGCAGAGACCCTGAGGTGAGATACCTTGATACCGGTGTAGCTGTCGCTACTTTCCCTTTGGCTACTTCAGACCGTGCCTATACATTGGCAAATGGAACGCAAGTTCCTGAACGTACGGAGTGGCATAATCTTGTCCTTTGGCGCGGACTGGCGGAAACGGCTGAGAAATACGTGCATAAGGGAGACAAGCTTTATGTGGAAGGTAAAATACGGACTCGTTCGTATGATGATCAGACCGGTGCGAAACGCTATGTAACAGAAATTTTTGTGGATAACATGGAAATGCTCTCTGCGAGAAGCGCAGTGCCCGGAACCGCGCCGCAGGCCGGTATGCCCGGACAAACGGGTGCTCCCGTACAGTCAACACAATCGCAGGTTACTCCTGCGCAAAATAATCCGACGGACGATTTACCGTTCTAATTGTTTAACTAAAACCAAAATCTTTGGACCCAGACGCTTATTTATGCCAGTTGGCGGATATATTTAACGGTATAACCGTACATGCTCCTTCTGTTTCGGCTATTATAGCCATTGTATTGGCAGGTGTGCTTTTACTTGCTTCCGGTTTTGCTTCGGCTTCCGAAATAGCATTCTTTTCACTCTCGCCGTCCGATTTGAATTCTGTTGAAGAGGGGAAACACCCTTCTGACGGGAAAATCAAAAATCTATTGGATGATACAGAACGATTGTTAGCCACGATACTGATTACGAACAACTTCGTGAATGTAACGATTATCATGCTCTGCAATTTCTTTTTTATGAATGTGTTCCAATTCCATTCAGCCATTGCGGAGTTTTTAATCCTGACGGTTGTGTTGACTTTCCTGTTGCTGCTTTTCGGTGAGATTATGCCGAAGATTTATTCGGCGCAAAAAACATTGGCTTTTTGCCGTTTTGCAGCTCCCGGTATCATGGCATGCCGTTCCATATTCTATCCGTTATCGTCAATACTGGTACGCTCTACTTCGTTTCTTAATAAGCATTTTGTGCGTAAGAATCATAATATTTCAGTAGATGAACTTTCACATGCGTTGGAGTTGACGGATAAAGCCGAGCTCTCGGAAGAAAATAATATTTTGGAGGGCATCATTCGCTTTGGTGGTGAAACGGCCAAGGAAGTCATGACATCGCGTTTGGATGTGGTTGACTTGGAAATCCGTACTCCTTTTAAGGATGTGTTGAAGTGTATCGTGGAGAATGCTTATTCGCGTATTCCCGTTTATGCGGAGACGCGTGACAATATAAAGGGGGTGCTTTATATCAAGGACTTGCTCCCTCATCTGAATAAGGGGGATAATTTCCGTTGGCAGTCATTGATTCGTCCGGCGTATTTTGTTCCGGAAACCAAGATGATTGATGATTTGTTGCGTGATTTTCAGGCAAACAAGATTCATATCGCTATTGTGGTGGATGAATTCGGAGGAACGTCGGGTATTGTCACGATGGAAGACATTATTGAAGAGATTGTGGGCGAGATTCGTGATGAATACGATGATGAAGAGCGTACATATGCTGTGCTTAATGACCATACATGGGTGTTTGAGGCTAAAACACAACTGACGGATTTCTATAAGATAACCAAGATAGATGAAGAAACCTTTGATGAGGTGGCAGGTGACGCCGATACTTTGGCGGGGCTTTTGCTTGAGTTGAAAGGGGAGTTCCCGGCACTTCATGAGAAAGTGACCTATGATTGTTATGAATTTGAGGTTCTTGAAATGGATAACCGCCGTATCTTAAAGGTGAAGTTTACAATTAATGAGCCGGTTCGGGAAGGTACTGAAACAGAGAAATAATGCCCGTTTTTAAACAATATACAGAGAATTCATACAGATGGGGTATCTGGAAAACAAGTGAAAGCCTGGAAGAAATGCTTGCCTTACTTCCTCATAAAGGGAAATATGAAGAGGACATCGGGAAATTTGCAGCCGGTTCTCGTAGATTGGAGTGGCTGGCTGTGCGTGTGTTGTTGTATACAATGCTTGGTGAGGAGAAAGAAATACGCTATTATTCTAATGGAAAGCCTTATTTGGCAGACGGCTCTTTTTCTATCAGTATTTCGCATACAAAAGGTTATGTCGCTGTCTTATTAGGTGAGCCAAAGAAAGAAGTAGGTATTGATATCGAGTATTATAGCGGACGGGTACGGAAAGTGGCGCATAAATTTATGCGTGCGGATGAACAAGAATCACTATTCAGGGGTACGGAAACTTGGTCGTTGTTACTTCACTGGTCTGCAAAAGAAACCATGTTTAAATGTATGAATGCTTCCGATGTCGATTTTCGGGAACATTTGCATGTAATGCCTTTTATAGTTGACGAACAAGGAGTATTCTCCGCTGCGGAATATCGTACAGCGGAGAAACGGAATTTTCAGATTCACTACTACTTGTTTCCGGATTTTGTACTAACGTTGAGCTTGTAGTTTATTAAACGTGAACACCTCTTAGGACAATCCGTCTCCATTCCGGATGTTTGTGAATATAACCCGCTATAAATGGGCATAAAGGAACCAAGCGGAGTTGCTGCCTTTCAATGTCCTGCAATGTTTTTTCAACAAGCTGGCTGCCAATACCTCTGCCGCCTAAACCGGCGGGAACTTCTGTATGCGTTAGAAATATTTCGCCATTAATTGATTTAATATACTCTATTCTTGGGGTATACTTTTCGACATGGAACTCATACTGATGGCGCTCCTTGTTGTCTATTAATTCATAATTTTCTGCCATAATTGTAAATGCTGATGTTTAGTCATATAACATTCATTATGGCAGAAAAGTTTTTTTACAGCCTTTCCAACTGCACTGTGAAGTGACGCATTAACGGAGCTTCCCAGGTGATGCGTACTCCTCTGGTAATTGTTTCACGTCTGTCATATACATTTTTAAGCGCGGCGGCGATTACATTCATGTGGTTATCCGTGTATACGCGGCGTGGAATGGCCAGTCGGAGTAAATCCAATCCGTTGAAGCGGTTTTCACGGGTAACGGGATCACGGTCGGCAAGTAGATAACCGATTTCACACCCGCGTATTCCGGCTTCCAGATATAGCTCGACGGTCAAAGTCTGCGCAGGAAACTCTTCTTTAGGAACATGTGTCAAAACTTTGGGAGCATCTACAAAAATCGCATGTCCTCCGGCGGGACGTTGATACGGTATTCCGTATTCATCTAATTTTTTAGCCAGGTATTCTATTTGGCAAATACGGGTTTCAAGATTATCGAATTCGGTGTTTTCATCCAAGCCGATAGCGAGTGCATTCATATCGCGGCCGTTCATACCGCCATAAGTAAGGTAACCTTCGAATTGTACACAGAATCCTTTTGCTCCTTCATACCAGTCCTGACGGCGGGTTGCGATAAATCCTCCCATGTTTACGATGCCGTCTTTCTTGGCACTCATGGTCATACCGTCTGCAAGAGCGAACATCTCTTTGGTTATTTCCTTTATACTCTTGTCTTTGTAACCTTCCTCGCGTGTTTTAATGAAATAGGCGTTTTCGGCAAAACGGGCAGAGTCGAACAGAACAGGTTTGTTGTACTTGTCCGCGATATTTCGGACTTCGCGCAAGTTTTGCATGGAAACCGGTTGCCCGCCGGCTGTATTGTTGGTGATGGTAACAATGATGAATGGTATGCGGTCATTATGTTCTTCTAAGGTCTTTTCCAGTTTTGCAGGATCTACGTTACCTTTAAAGGGAAT
Organism: Bacteroides clarus; assembly: GCF_015555825.1. NCBI lineage: Bacteria > Pseudomonadati > Bacteroidota > Bacteroidia > Bacteroidales > Bacteroidaceae > Bacteroides > Bacteroides clarus. The sequence continues at coordinate 109,814 of NZ_JADNLF010000013.1, forward strand.
TTCCAGTTGTGTTTGTCGCGCTTCGTCTATTGTGCAGTCCAGTGCGATTGCCTTTCGGCTTTCAATATGCCCTTTGGTGGTATCAAAATGCGAATTTCCCGGTACAATATCTCCAGCGTGCACCAGATGAGAGAATAAAACATTTTCGGCGGCACGTCCTTGATGTGTAGGAATGATATATTCAAAACCTGTCAGCCGGGTAATAACTTCTTTCAGATTGAAGAAAGAGGAAGCGCCGGCGTAACTTTCATCTCCGAGCATGATACCGGCCCATTGTCGATCGCTCATGGCTCCTGTTCCCGAATCGGTGATAAGGTCGATATAAACTTGTTCTGATTTTAGTTGAAAAACATTGTAATGAGCTTCTTTCAACCACTGTTCACGCTCCTGGCGGGTGCTTTTACGGATAGGCTCCACCATTTTGATTTTCCATGATTCGGCGAATGGTAATTCCATAGATTCTTTTTTTATAAGTTCGACAATAGGTCAACGGATGAATCCGTTTTTGCGTTTTATGTGCCGAATATAAGGATTTTATGGATGATTGGCAATGTTTTTTGTGACTTTTTGTAAAACAAATGTCCGGACGAATCACTTCGGCCGGACATCATTTAAATAAACTTGGCAGAGTTTATTCTCTTTTTACTTTCTTTGAAAGAGTTTTGATGAATGAAATGATTGGATAGAATTTATCCGGCTCATTAGACTCAACGCTTTTTCCTCGAAAGCAATGATAAGATAACGCATGGCAGGTCTTCTGACTTGTTTCTGTTGCAGACAGCCTTCCCGGACAACATATCCAGTGGCATGGAGAGAGAATTTATTGTCTGCAACATTATGTGAAACTTACAGCAGCGGGACTGTTCAGGACTTACACCTGATTCCCTTTTAATTGCCCCCTTTGAAAAAAAGGGGCAAACCAATGCATTGCAAAGATAATGAAAAAAGTAACAAACAAAACCGAATAAGAGAATTTATTTCTCCTTTGCCAATGTAAATACAAACTCCAGTCCGCCACCTTGATTATTTTTGGCGGAAATTGTTCCGCCATGAATGATGACGGCATTTTTTACGATGGCAAGTCCTAAGCCCGTACCGCCTAATTTTCGCGAACGTCCTTTATCTACGCGATAAAAGCGTTCGAACAAACGATTCAGATGCTCCGGTGAAACTCCTATTCCTGTATCCGCAAAACTGAAATAATAGAAGTTCTCATCTTCACGGAAACAATTGATGTTGATGTGAATATCGGTGCCGGCATAGGCTATGGCATTATCCATCAGATTGCGGAATATGGAGTATAGCAGTGAGTAGTTGCCTTTTAACTGTATTTTGGGTTGTAAGCTGTTGACTACCGTAATACGCTTTTCTTCCAGTTCCAATGATACTTCATTGACTATATTGGTGACAAGCATGCTGATGTCTACCTTTTCCATATCAATCATATTGGCGGCTTCATCCATACGTGTCAGTACGGAGATATCCCGCAACAGGCGGCTGAGGCGATTGCTTTGGGCATAGCAGCGTTCGAGGAAGGTCTGCATCTTTTCATGCGAGATGTTCTCGTTGTTGACGATGGTTTCCAGATACCCCTGAATGCTGCTTACGGGAGTTTTCAGCTCGTGGGCGATGTTCTGCGTGAGCTGCCGTTTCAGGCGTATCTGTTCTTCTTCCAGAGTGATGTCGTTGATGGAGATTTCAAAGCTCAAGTCTTGGAAGATGATACATTCTACAATGAATATGCGTCCGTTTTTATTAATATTGATGGATAGCCGTTTTTCTTCTTTATCCGAAGGCCGTTTTTGCGCTTTGCTGATGAAGTCGGTGATCTTCTGGAACTCACAGATGGAGAATATCTCTTCTGTGGTCTGCAAGTTAGAGTCGGAAATGAGGTTGCCGTATTGGGTGAAAAGGTTATTGACAAGAATTTCCTTCTTGTCTTTGGTGAACACTCCCAACCCTTCACGGGCGGTTTGCAGATGGGTGATAAGCTTTTCGCGTTCAATGTACAGCGCTTCTTTAGTTTCACGCAAGCGTCTGTATATCTGTATGATGTGCTGGGAAATCTCGCCAAGCTCATTGTGCGGAAAGGCGGATTGTATATCGGTTTCCACCGGTTCGTTCTTGTCGGCGCGCTTGGCAAATTCGCGCAGGTGATTGATTGCGGTACCCAGTTTGGATGTAAACTTGTAGAAGACGAATATCAGCAATAAGGTTACGATGGCTGTAAACCAAAGGTAATGCGGGTCGGCTGCCAGGCTGTTTATAAGGTTTACATTATAGGGCAATGCCGAGCGGATGATATAATCGGGATAGAGAGTTGCCGAATAGAAATAAGGTATACCTGTAGTTTCGGAGGTACGTCTTAAATCATATCCTTTACCGTCTTTTAATGCTTCTTGGACTTCCTGACGATTGATGTGATTGCTGAATACTTCTTGGGAAGTTTCATCGCAACTGTCGTAAAGCACGTGACCTTGCAGATTTACGATAGTAACACGAAGGTCTTTGTGTGGACCTTTGGCTATATACCGGTTTAAGGCAGATGTCCATAAACTGTCCGGAATATTTCGCAGCTCTTGTTGCAGGCGTTCGTTATAGTCTTGGAGTTGCGTGTCAAGTAGCTCGACTTTATACTCTTTCTCCCGTTGATATTGATAAGCAATAAAACAGGTTGCAAAAACAAGAAACAATGAGATTACCGAAAGGAATAACTTCCGGCTGAATGACAAAAAATGCCTGTCATTATTCGGCTTCGAAGCAATAACCATATCCTAAACGAGTTACAATGCATTTGCCATATATTCCTATTTTTTTGCGCAGGCGGGTGATGTTTACGTCTATGGTGCGGTCCAGCACATATACTTCGTCACTCCAGATGCGGCTTAATATGTCTTCACGGGAAAATACACGTCCCTTGTTTTGCAGTAGCAAGAGCAGTATTTCAAACTCTTTCTTGGTAAGAGGCGCTTCCTCTCCATCTATGCTTACTTTCTTTTTTATGATGTCGAGCACTAATGATTTGTAGACGATTTGTTCCGGCGCGCGTTCGGTTTCAGCTTGCTGTGTACGACGTAACACGGCTTTGACGCGTGCTGCTACTTCTCGTAAAGAGAATGGTTTGGAGATATAGTCATCCGCGCCTAAATTAAATCCGGTTACCGTATCGTTTTCCGTATCTTTGGCAGTAATGAAAATGATAGGGACTTTGGCTGTTTTCTTTTCCTTTTTTAGCATACTTGCCATTTTGAATCCGGAGATTTCTCCCATCATCACATCCAATAATAACAAGTCGTAAGTACTGATATCCATTTTTAAGGCCTCTTCAGCAGAATTTGCGGTATCTACTTCGTAGCCTTCGTTCTCAAGGTTGAACTTTAAGATTTCGCATAAATCTTCTTCGTCATCTACTACTAAAATCCGGTATTCGTTCATTGTACTTCTTATTAATGTAAAGAGAGACATACGGCGTCTCTTTATTACAAAGTTAAACTTTATTTCTTTTCTTCGACAAAATTGCGGCGTTTTTGTTACGATGGAATGAAACAAGTATTACATTGTGATTACAAAATCTCTATTTCAGTTAATTAAATATTATCTTTGTGTTGTTTTAAGAAGGGTGACTATATGAAAGAATTAATGAATATAACAAGGTGGGGGCAATCTAAGTGGCGTATGTCATTGATAGTGGCTGTATTGGCTGTTGTAATCATTGGTTCGGTTTGGTTGAACGTCGTTCCTTTCCGTTCCGGTTTTGAGATAACGGATGAATTGGGCGGTAATATTTTTCCTTCCAGCATTTTGTCTGTCGCAACAACAGACGCTCAAGTGATTGTACCGGCTGACTCAATGTTTGTAGGGAATCCCAAATCTTGTATTGCAGTGAAAGTCCGCTCTACAAAGGCTTATAGCCGGGTGAGGATAGAAGTTGCGGAAACCCCTTTCTTCTCTCGTTCTGTTTCAGAATTTGTATTGGCAAAACCGCGTACTGAATATGCAATCTATCCCGATGTTATTTGGAATTATGAAGCTTTGAAGAATAATAATCAAGCGGAGCCGATTAGTGTTGCCATTACGGTAGAAATGAACGGGAAAGAGCTGGGGCAACGGGTGCGTACTTTTTCGGTGCGCAGTATTAATGAGTGTTTATTGGGATATGTTACAGGAGGTACAAGATTTCATGATACCGGCATTTTCTTTGCGGCGTATGTAAATGAAGAAAACCCTATGATAGACCAGCTATTGCGTGAAGCATTGAATACTCGTATTGTGAACCGTTTTCTTGGTTATCAAGGTAGTCCTGAAGCTGTCGATAATCAGGTTTATGCATTGTGGAATGTTTTACAGAAACGTAATTTCCGGTATAGCTCTGTTTCTAATACTAGTTTATCCAGTAATGTGGTATTCTCGCAACGAGTCCGGACGTTTGATGATGCTTTGGAGTCATCGCAGATTAACTGTGTAGACGGCAGTGTTTTGTTTGCTTCTTTGCTTCGTGCCATCAATATCGAGCCGATACTGGTACGTACGCCCGGACATATGTTTGTAGGTTATTATACTGACGCGAATCATAAGGATATGAAATTTCTTGAGACTACTATGATTGGAGATGTCGATTTGGATGATTTCTTTCCTGATGAACAGTTGGATTCTACTATGGTGGGGAAAACACAGAATCAAATGTCCCGTATAACTTTTGATAAGTCTAAGGAATATGCAAGTCGGAAATATCAAGAGAATGAAAAGGGGATTCATTCAGGCAGATTGAATTATATGTTTCTGGAAATATCCAAGGATGTAAGAAGACGGATACAACCAATAGGGAAATAACTAAAATAAAGTTAATTGTAAGGTTATAAGTACTCTGGGAACTTTTTTACTCTATGTGATTAAGTTCTGTCTCATTTTTGATATATTTTTCTTTTCTGTGTTTTATTATTTTAAATATTTGTTTTTAATAGTTAATGCTATTACTGTCCTTCTAATAAAATCCTGCTTTCTGAAAATGCTATAAAATTATTAATCACATGGTAATAAAGGAGTATTCACCTGTCGTGTATAATGCTTTTTTGATAGGGATTAATGAATTTTGTTATTTTGTATTTGGTAATATTGCAAAATCATAAAAGCAAATATATTAATATTTATTTAATATATTTTAAACTAATTGCTCTTTGATTTGCTGAATTAATTTATAAATTTGCAAACAAATCCAAATAAATAGAGCTTATGAAAAGAAATTATTGCTTATCATTAGTGTTGCTTGCATTGTTTGGGATGTCTGTGCCATATTCAGCTGTTGCCGCTGATAATGTGCTAAGTTCCCAGAGTACTCAGCAAGCTAAAACAATCACAGGTAAAGTAGTGGATGTTGCAGGTGAACCGATTATTGGAGCCAGTGTATTGGTGAAAGGTTCCGGTACGGGTACTGTTACTGACATCAATGGAAAATTCTCGGTAGAAGCTCCAGTGGGTAGCACATTGGTAGTCTCATTTGTCGGATATGCTACGGAAGAAGTGAAAGTAGGAGCGGCAAGCGACTATACCGTTACCCTGAAAGATGACACCCAGTCATTGAGTGAAGTTGTTGTAACGGCGATGGGTATTAAAAAAGAGAAAAAAGCCTTAGGTTATTCGGTTTCAGATATTAACTCCAAAGAGTTGATGAAGAATAAACAAACGAATGTGGTAAACTCTTTGGCCGGTAAAATTCCCGGTGTAAATATTACGCAGGCCGGTGGTGCCGCCGGTGCCGGTTCCAATATCGTAATTCGTGGTGGTAATTCTGCCAGTGAATCTCGTGACAATCAACCTTTGTTTGTTGTAGACGGTATTATCTATGATAACTCTACGGTTAATACCGGTAATTCCGGTACCGATGGTATGACGAAAACGGCGACGACTTTCAGTAACCGTGTAATGGATATTAACCCTGAAGATATCGAAAGCATGTCTGTATTGAAAGGTGCTGCGGCTGCCGCATTGTACGGCTCCCGTGCCGCTAACGGTGTTATTATCATTACTACCAAAAAAGGAGAAGAAGGTGCTGTAAGAGTAAATGTAAGCAGTAAATATACCTATTCATGGGCTAATAAATTACCGGAAGTTCAGAATCTGTATGGCCGTGGAGAATATAATACTTCCGGTTCCTTTATTGATAAGACAATGGATTCCTGGGGAGACAGAATCGATGGAACCGCTTATGATAATATAGGTGACTTCTTCCAGGGAAGCAGTGTTTGGGATAACAGTGTCAGTGTATCCGGCGGTAGCAAAAACGGTTCTTTCTATTTGTCCGGTTCCAATTATCATCAGTCCGGTATTATTCCTACAACAGGTTATGACAAGACGACTTTCCGTTTTAATGGCGAACAAAAATACGGTATTTTGACAGTAGGAGCCAACGTTTCTTATTCACAGGCAAGTACCGATAAAACGTTGACCAGTGCGGGCTTGTACGGACAAGGAGGTAACGGCGCGATGACCGCTGTTTACGGATGGCCTATCGATGACCAAATGAGCCGTTATCTGAATGATGACGGTAGCAAATACCGTATATTGGAAGGTCTGCAGGATTTGGAAGATGATATAGAAAACCCGTATTGGATTCTGAATAAGAATACTTTGACTGACGAAACATCCCGTTTTACAGGTGCTCTTAATGCAAGTTTGAAACTGACAGACTGGTGGGATGTGTCGGCACGCGCAGGTATTGATAAATATACTACCGGTTCCAATACGCTTCGTCGCGCAGGCGGTGCGGTTAAGCAGATATATCAGAACGGTTATATGTCTAAGGGTGATGTGAACTATCAATATATAACAACGAACGTAATGTCTAACTTCCATAAGACTTTCGGGGATTTCGACTTGAATCTTTTGGTAGGTACCACCACGGAAGCTACAAAGACCACGAACAATACTCGTTGGGGATATAACTTTGTAACGGAAGGACTTTACAGCTTCAATAATATCATTAAAGCCAATCAGTATTTCAAGGAGAGTACGGTACGTAAACGTATGGTAGGTCTTTATGGAGAATTCCGTGCCTCTTACAAGAACCTTGTTTATTTGACGGTGACCGGACGTAATGATTGGTCTTCTACATTGCCGGTAAATAATCGTTCTTATTTTTATCCTTCTGTAAGCGGCTCATTCGTATTTACCGAGTTGTTGCCGAAGAATAATGTACTTTCATTCGGTAAGATTCGCGCATCCTGGGCACGGGTCGGTAAGGACGCCGACGCGTATTCTTTAGGTTATTATATGTGGCCTGTGGCTACACTGAATGGCGGCAAGTACGGTATGGGTAATAGTTGGACAGGCGGTAGTGTCGGTTTGAAGCCCGAGATACAGGATTCTTATGAATTAGGTTTGGAAATGCGTTTCTTTAACGGACGCTTAGGATTTGATTATACCTACTATCAAAGCAAGACGAAAGACCAAATCTGTGCACCGCGTTTAGCACAGTCTACCGGATATATCTTCCTTACACTGAATGGCGGTTCGGTAGAGAACAAGGGTATGGAACTCTCGATTACGGGTAAGCCTATTGTAACAAGAGATTTCCAATGGGAAACAACATTAAATCTTTCCGGTAATCGCGGACGTCTGGGTGACTTTATCGACGGCGTAGATGTTTTCTATGTGACAGATGCGCAGATTGGTGCGGCTAAAGCCGGTTCAATACCGAATGGCGGTTATTTCTTAGGATTGACGGGTAATAAGTACGAAACGGCTCAAGGACCTGACGGTAAGATGTATAATGTAATCGATGCCTCTACCGGCTTATATAAAGATACGCAAGTTGAAACCAATATTGTGGGTAACCGTGAGCCGAAGCTGATAGGTGGTTTTAACAACAGTTTCAGTTATAAGAATTTCAATCTTTCCTTCTTGTTCGATATACGTTTGGGTGGCGATATCTATAACGGTACCGAATACTACCTCGTAACGAAAGGACTGAGTACGAAGACAATAAACAGAGAGTCCGTATCGTTTACAGGCGTTGTCAATACAGGTACTACGGCGAAACCTGCTTATGAAACCAAAACTATTACTTATAATGCCAATGAAACTTATCAGGTTGGTAACTCTACCCGTTCCGGTAAGTATATGATTCAGGAATATTATAAGAACTACGCAAAGAATGCTTACAACTTTATTACCGATACCAATTGGTTGCGTTTGCGTTCTATTTCTTTGTCCTACGATTTCAAGGATCTGTTGAAGAAACAAAATATAATCAAGGGACTGACTGCCACGATTACAGGAACCAACCTGTTTGTCTGGACAAACTATAAAGGTATGGACCCCGAAACATGCGTTTCCGGTTCCGGTACAGGTGGTTCCGGCTCTGCAGGTATTGACTATTGCGGTGTTCCGGCCACAGCCGGCATGTCGTTTGGCATTAATCTTACATTCTAATAACGGATTTAAAAAGATAAGAGTATGAAGAAACTAATACATATTGCACTTGGCTTGGCGCTTGTGTTCGGAATGTCTTCTTGTGAGGACTACTTGGATGTGAATACAGATCCGGATAATCCGGTGTCCGAAACCGTATCACCGCAGCTTCGTTTGCCGTGGATACAGAACTATTACGCTTATGCGTGGGGTACGGCCAGCATGCGTACCAATACGATTGCCGGTATTATGACACAGACGGGTGGTACGGCTGCCAACAGTCTGCTGTCATCATGGAATCCGGCCCAAAGCTCATGTACTACCATCTACCAGAATTTCTATCTGGGTGCGGGTGTGAATATTGAGGCATTGATTGATAAGGCGGAAGCAGAGGGAGCTTATCATTATGAAGGTGCGGCATATTGCATTAAGGCAATGGGATTCATGATGATGCTCGATTTACATGGCGAATTACCTGTTCAAGAGGCATTCATCGGTAAGACAGACCCGGCTTATGACGATGGTAAGGCCATGTATGAACTTTGTATGGGCTATTTGGATAAAGCTATTGAGAACTTTGGCAAACAACAGAATCCCATTGCCCCGGCATTGAGTGCCGGTGATTTGTGGAATGGAGGAGAAGTTTCCAAATGGTTGAAATTATGTTATGGTCTGAAAGCCCGCTATTTATTGAAATTGTCAAAGAAAGCGGATTTGTATGATCCGGAGGCTATTTTGGCAGCATTGAATTCCGCGCCTCAATCGAATGATGATAATACTATTATGAAACATTATAACGTAGAGGGAGATGAAGTCAATTTCACAGTAAGCGATCCTTATCAGGCTTCCGTTGTTTGGGACTGTACCGGATATGGAGGAACGCAACGCCTGACACGTTGGTATGTTAATCTGCTGACCAATGAATTTACAGGTGGTTCGGGAACAGAAGATCCCCGTTTGACAAAGCTGGTTCCAGCTATGATGAAAAATGTAAAATTGAATGCTGATGGCAAAATAATTTCCAAGGAATGGGCACGTGATGCCGGAGTAGATGTAATACATTCCACTACTCGTGCAGAAGGTGGACCGGTAGCCGCTTTATTTGTAACGGGTGGAGAAACCGGCTATAATAAGGATAAAGGAGGTTTTGTGATAACTTATGATTTGTCCAAGGCGGATAATACAGTAAAGACGGAATTTATTACCAATGCCCAAGCCATACATCAAACTACGGTTGATGGGGATAAAGTGACTATTCTATATCAGAAAGGCTCTGCTTACTGTAATACTACAGACTATAAACGTGCGGGTGATACTATTTATGTAAACTTACGTTCCAATGGTATGGCCAATAGCGGGCGGAATACTACGGATATGTATTACTATACAGATGCGAAGTATGATTATGTAGGTGGTACGGGTACATTCTATGCACGTCCTAATTCGGATACGGATATCCTTACTTATTCGGAAATGTGCTTTATTAAAGCGGAAGTTCTTTTCCGTAAAGGAGATACTGATGGAGCGTTGAGTGCTTATAAGAAAGGTATAGAGGCAAACTTTGACCGTATGCAGGAAAAACTGAAATCATGGGAGGCTGAAGGTACGCAGAACGAGGATCAGAAACCTATGGCTGATGATGCCAAAAGTTCTTATATGGCAAGTAATGCCGTATGCCAAAATGCAGCCAATCTGACTTTATTCGAAATCATGCGTCAAAAAATTATAGCATTGGGTATCAATATTGAAAACTGGAATGATATGCGCCGTTTGGATTATGACTATGTAGATTATGACCGTCCAAATGATTTTTCCGCTGTTAGTAAGATTATAGGTACTTCTAAGAATGATCCTACTTATTGGTTCCGTCGCTTCAGCCAGAGTACTCACGAAAGTAACTATAACTTAACTCAGTTGAAAGCATCCAACAAGCAAGCTATGACAGACCCGATTTGGTCGTGTCCGGTTTGGTGGGATTGCGCAACAGATAATGAATATTATGGTTACATTAAGTAAGCGATAAATTCGTTAGTTTATAGAATGTTAAATTAAATATCTTAAAATCTTGATGTGCATATTATTTCATTGATTATCTTTGCACTCGAAAATAGATTTATAAGATATATTAAAATATTGGAGACCTAAACAGTCTTCATTCATAGATGATGATTGGAACAGTCGGTTCGTGAGAATCGGCTGTTTTTTGTTTGGATTGTTTGCATATCAACAGCGGTAATGTTACTTTTGCAAGAAAGAACTCATTTAGTCAATGAAATATGAAACAAGGTAAGAAATTTATTTCTCCGGGAGCATGGTTCTCTATGGTTTATCCGGCAGACTGGAACGAATTTGAAGACGGGGAAGGTTCTTTCCTGTTTTATAATCCTAATGAGTGGACGGGTAATTTCCGTATATCTGCTTATAAGGGCGATACAACGTATGGTCAAGAAGCCGTTAAGCAGGAATTAAAAGAGAATACTTCGGCTGTATCTGTAATGGTAGGGCATTTAAACTGTGCGTACAGTAAGGAAATGTTCGAAGAAGAGGGTACATATTATACTTCCCATCTTTGGATTGCAGGAATAGACGATGTCGCTTTTGCATGCTCGTTTACAGTGCGCAAAGGCGAATCAGTGGTAGAGGCCGAAGATATCATAGCTTCATTGGAAGTCCGCAGAGCCAATCAGAAATATCCGGCAGAAATAATCCCGGTACGCCTTTCTGAAATTTACCAGATAAACGAGGCATACGAGTGGGTAAGTACCACAGTGAAGGAATTGCTGAAGAAAGACTTTCAAGGACAGGAAGAAGATATAGCCAATATGCAGCAGATAATGGATAATGGCAGTATCAGCACCAAAAAGAAAGAGGCATGGCTTGCACTCGGCATTACACTTTGCATTATTTTAGCCAATGAAGTAGACGGCTTGGAATGGTACACGCTGATTGACGGTAATCGCGAAGCGCCTGTTCTAATGAATATCGCAAGCAATACTATGATAGACCCGATGAAATTAGTATGGAGCAAAGTGAAAGCCGGAGAAACCTGCAATCTTGCAGAGGTTTATAAGAACCTGCTTTCATAACAGCCCTTATTTTGATACCCCTTGCCGTCCCGTATGGCAATTCTCAATTTTTAATTCTCAATTCTCAATTTAATAAGTTTTGGCAGCAGTAAATTCAATTCTCCAAGTAGAAAATTTGACCAAATCATTTGGCGACTTGGTACTATTCGAGAATATATCTTTTGGTCTATCCGAAGGGCAGCGTGTAGGGCTTATTGCCAAGAATGGAAGCGGCAAGTCTACATTGCTTAATATCCTTTCCGGAAAAGAAGGTTATGACAGCGGTACAATCTCTTTCAGACGAGATATAAGAGTTGGTTATCTGGAACAAGACCCTCAATATCCGGAAGAACTGACCGTATTGGAGGCTTGTTTTCATCATGGCAACAGTACCGTGGAATTGATTAAGGAATATGAACGTTGCATGGAGACGGACGGACATCCCGGTTTGGACGGGATTCTGGCGCGTATGGATCATGAGAAAGCCTGGGAATATGAACAAAAAGCCAAACAGATCCTTTCCCAACTCAAAATCCGTGATTTCAATCAACAGGTGAAATCACTTTCCGGCGGACAATTGAAACGCGTAGCGCTTGCCAATACACTTATCACCGAACCCGATCTTTTGATATTGGATGAACCCACCAATCACTTGGATCTTGACATGACCGAATGGCTGGAAGACTATCTGCGTCGTACCAACCTTACCCTGTTGATGGTGACACACGACCGGTACTTTCTCGACCGTGTCTGTTCGGAGATTATTGAAATAGACAACCGTCGGATATATCAGTACAAGGGCAATTATAGTTATTACCTGGAAAAGCGTGAAGAGCGTATCGAAGCCCAAACCGTAGAGATAGAACGCGCCAATAATTTGTATCGTACGGAACTCGAATGGATGCGACGTATGCCGCAAGCCAGAGGTCATAAGGCGCGCTATCGGGAAGAAGCTTTTTATGAGTTGGAGAAGGTAGCCAAGCAACGCTTCAACAATGATAATGTAAAGCTGGATGTAAAAGCATCTTATATCGGCAGTAAAATATTTGAGGCAGACCATCTTTATAAGTCATTCGGTGATTTGAAGATACTGGATGATTTCTCTTATATCTTTGCCCGTTATGAGAAGATGGGTATTGTGGGAAATAACGGTACGGGAAAATCCACTTTCATCAAGATACTGATGGGACATGAACAAGCGGATAGCGGTGTGTTGGACATCGGCGAAACCGTTCGTTTCGGTTATTATTCTCAAGACGGGTTGCAATTTGACGAACAGATGAAAGTCATAGATGTAGTGCAGGACATTGCGGAAGTGATAGAGTTGGGTAACGGCAAGCGTCTGACGGCATCACAGTTCTTACAACATTTTCTCTTTACACCCGAAACGCAGCACAGCTATGTCTATAAGTTGAGCGGTGGCGAACGTCGCCGTCTTTATCTGTGTACGGTATTGATGCGTAATCCTAACTTCCTGGTGTTGGATGAGCCCACCAATGACCTTGACATCGTTACATTGAATGTACTGGAAGACTATTTGCGGAATTTCAAGGGATGCGTCATTGTGGTGAGCCACGACCGCTACTTTATGGATAAGGTAGTAGACCATTTATTGGTATTCAACGGTCAGGGAGACATTCGCGATTTCCCCGGCAATTACACCCGGTATCGCGACTGGAAGGATGCGAAAGCCGCTCAGGAGCGAGAGAAGGAAAAAGAAGCGGCAAAAGCTCAGGAAGAGAAGACGGCGAAAGTGCGTTTGAATGAAAAACGCCGTATGTCTTTCAAGGAGAAGCGTGAATTTGAACAACTCGAACAAGATATAGCGGCATTGGAAGCAGAGAAGCAATCCATTGAAGAAGCTCTGTGTAGCGGCGCGCTGTCCGTAGATGAATTGACGGAGAAGTCGAAACGCTTGCCGGAATTGGCGGATTTGATTGATGAAAAGACAATGCGCTGGCTGGAATTAAGTGAAATAGAGTCTAACTGAAAGTCGGGAATAAGTAAGTATGTATAAGTAAACGTGTAATAAGTAAACATGTATAATAAATATGTATCAGTAAACATGCATAAGTAAATATTGAAATTTAGTTTATATCAGTAACAATCAGTTTATATCAGTAACGATGAAATAGCGTAACCTAAGGCTGAAAGTTTTTTTATCTTTAAGCCTGAAAGGCTCTTATCTTATAGCCCGGGGTAACACCCCGGGAAT